>JANYIW010000291.1 GCA_025358645.1 Bacteroidales bacterium | reverse complement strand
CTATGAAGGACTCGGCAGGCAGATCTATATTATCGACATAGGATTTATTCTTGATAATCCGCCCAAAATGAATTAGATAAAACCAGTCAATACAAAAAACGATGAATATAAAAGTGAATTATTTCAAATCTTGCGTACTTGCTGTACTTTTTTTAGTTATAACCATCAACACCTGGTCAAACGATACTTTAGAGGTAAGTTCGCCTGGCGGCAAGATAATTGTAAAGGTATGGTCGGGCAAACAGCTTAACTATAAAATTTTATATCAGAATAAAACAATTCTTGAACCATCATCGATAGATCTGTTGTTAGACAATAACCGTTCTTTGTCTGCTAATAATGCAATAAGATCCTCGTCGGTAAAAAAAGTTAACGAACAAATTGTTTCTCCTGTACCTGAGAAAAGAAAGATCATTCCTGATGTCTATACTCTTTTGACTATTGTCTTCAGACAACCTTATAAAGTTGAATTCAGGGTATATGATGATGGTGTTGCTTACAGAATATTAACCATGTATAAAGATTCTGTCTATGTAAAGAATGAGGTAGCGGAATTTTCGTTTCCGGGAAAGCCGTCAGTTTATCTTCCCAAAGTTCAAAAACGGGATGATGCTGATATTTTCCATACAAGCTATGAGGAGGAATATCCCTTGAGAAGAATGGATAGTCTTACAACTGGTATGCTTGGCTACTCCCCTGTAGTTGTAGTTCCGGAATCTTATCCTTTGGTCGGTATCACTGAATCGGATCTGGAAGATTACCCCGGAATGTTCCTGGGTGACACAGGTTCCTCTAGACTAAAAGGTGTTTTCGCCGGTTATCCGCTTGAGTTAAAGTCCACAGGAGGAACTTATCCTGAACTTAATGTCACGAAAAGGGCTCCCTATATAGCAAGAACTAGAGGTACCAGAAGTTTTCCATGGCGGGTATTGCTTATCGCTGCAGAGGACAAGGAACTGCCGGGCAATGATATTGTTTACAGGCTTGGAGCACCATCGAGAATAGGTGATGCGTCGTGGGTGGTTCCCGGAAACCTTACCGATGAATGGACAATTGATATCAACCTGTTTAATGTTCCCTTCAGGGCAGGTCTGAATACAGCATCATACAAGTATTACATTGATTTTGCCAGGCGATTTAGATTTGACCGCATTATGATGGATGCAGGATGGAGCGATAACAATGACCTCTTCAAGGTAAATCCTGACATCAACATGGATACTCTTGTTGCTTATGCAAAGAAGAGAGATGTCAAAATAAGCATGTGGACACTCTCAATGACACTTGACAGGCAATTGGAAAAAGCACTTGACCAGTTTAATGAATGGGGAGTGAATTTTATCATGACTGACTTCATCGACCGTGATGATCAGAAAGCTGTAAACTTCTTTCACAGGATTGCGAAAGCATGTGCAGAACATAAGATAATGATAATGTACCATGGTGCTTTTCCACCAAAGGGATTCAACCGTACATATCCGAATGCTGTAGCAAGGGAGGGTTTAATGGGATCGGAATATGACAGATGGAGCAACAGGGTGACACCCGGGCATGATGTTATTCTTGCTTTCACACGTATGCTGGCAGGAGGATTTGATTATGAACCAGGGATGCTTAATAATGCAACCATTAAAGGAACCAGACCGGTTGAGGGCGTGGTAACAAGTGCAGGCACGCGTTGCCACCAGCTTTCAATGTTTGTAGTATATGATAGTCCGATGCAGATATTCGGTGGCAACCCCTCAGAAGGTATGCGTGAACCTGAATTCATGGAGCTGCTCGCATCCATTCCTACAACATGGGACGAAACTATAATAAAGGAGGCTAAAATCGGCAAATATATTGTTACCGCCAGGAAGAAGGGTAATGACTGGTATATTGGTGGAATGAGTGATTGGACTGAAAGAGACCTGACAATTAAATTTGATTTTTTAGATGATGGAAATTATAAAGCTACTATCTGTAAAGATGGTGTAAATGCCGATCGTTATGCGGCTGATTATGTGATCCAAAAAGAGGTTCAGATTAAAAAGGATGCTGAGGTAAAAATTCATCTTGCCCCCGGAGGAGGCTTTATTATAAAACTCCTGAAGCAATAATCCTTTAACTGCCAAAATGATTTTTTAGTAATAAAAAGAGATTATAAAGATGAAACGACGCCAATTAATAAAGAATGCAATGGCATTAAGTCTGGGCCTTACCCCATTTGCAAAATTACTTTCAAACGGAGCAGATTCTTACTCTCCTGAGAAAAGTGCAGCATTGCTGGTCATTGGTCCGCGTCAGCCGATTACAATCTATAACAACTGGTCATCATATGACGAGTTATCAGATAATATCCCATTGACTGAAACTCTTGCAATGAAGGAATTGAATGAACTGATCCGTCTGAAAAAGAGCGGCGTACACTTCGATTACTATGTTATGGACGCTTTTTGGTTTGACATAGCAGGAGGTTTTCGTACATGGCATAAGCAGCGATGGCCAAATGGGCCTGATAAGTGGCTGGAGACATGTAAGGCAAACGACATAAAGCCCGGTATGTGGTTCCCCGTTAATGACCGTATTGCATCAGGGGACAGCTTTTTCCTCGATATGATTCCTGAGTGGGAAGGTTCTGAAACTACAGTTCCAAAGGCTCTTTGTCTTTTCAAAGGCGGATTTCTTAAACACTTCACAGGAACACTGCAGATGTGGGCGGATAGAGGAGTGAAAGCATTTAAATTTGATTTCGCACGGTTCGGAGCAGCAAGCGAGGAAACTCAAAAGATCTATCTTCAGTCGGAGATTGAAGAAATGAATAAAGCCGCTTTCATCAACGCATTAAAAGATTTCCGGCAGAAAAATCCTGATGTGCTAATAATAGGATATAACGGCTTTGGAGGAGAAATGGCTAATACTTATGCCCCCTTCCATAAATCAGTTGACAGTCGCTGGCTTGAAGTATTTGATACTTTGTATTGCGGTGATCCAAGGATTTCCGATGTTCCCGCAATGAATATCTGGCGGTCTCAGGACATCTATTCAGATCATATGGTGCGCCAGTATGAACTAAATGGAATACCATTGCACCGGATCGATAACTGTGGTTTCATGATTGGTGTGGCAGGAACATGTTACAAGCGTGCAACAAATGCCTGGAAGGGAATGCAGATTCTGGAACTGGCGCGAGGCGGCTGGGTAAATGTTTATCATGGAAATATGGAGCTGCTGTCAGAGAATGATGCTCAATGGTTTTCCAGGACACAAAAGCTTTTCACAGAACTTCAGCAGTTTGGCTTAACCAGCACATTTGGAGGAATGCCCGGAAAAGCTGAACCTTATGGTTTTATGGCAAAAGGACTCAAAGGGACAGTCTGCACAATGGTTAATCCATCCCAGGCACTTGCGGACCTTGAACTGCCGGTTACCAAATTTACCAAATCAGCACTGATATACACCGACGGTGGATTTAATCCATTACTGAAAGAAAAAGCCGTAACGATCGGACCGGAACAGCTTATAGTTGTCGGGTTTGATGAATATGCAAATGAGAAATACAGTTTAGGTGTAGATGAAACTGTAATAATACCAGTCTCCATAGAAAAGCTTTCTGCCGATTTCAATGAAACAGAAAAGAACACTGTTAGCGGTTCAGTAAATCCGGTGAAAGGGAAGGATATCAGGATTCTTTTCCAACAATTTGGTCCTGATAAATTCCCAAGACGGTCATGGGGAGGTGCTCCGCCAAACGGGAAAAAAATGGACGAATTCTTTAAAATAAAAGTCACCCAGGGCAAAAAGACACTTCCTCTGGTTATCCAGTATGATAAAATGATATGGAGCGGATTATCATGGGCTGCAGCTGAGGTAAAAGGTTCTTCTTTCGACACTTCACTCCCAATAAATATTCAATGTAAAACAACTGAAGCAGAAAGTTTAACAATAAAGGCTGAGGTGTATGCTGTTTTATATAAATGACAATTTATTTATTATGCAGACCATAGAGAGTTAAACCGTTAATGCTAGAAAAGGACAAGCTTGAAGAATCATGATGATTTCGAAAAGAAATAATAGCAATGGAGTTGAAATACTGACTTTAGAAAATGACTGTCTTAAAACTGAAATTGTACCGGCGTTGGGCGGGAAAATTCTAAGTGTGTTCAACAAATTATTGAATAAGGAGTTTTTATGGTGTAATGAGAATTTGCAATTAAGTACTCATAGGCCTGGCGATGATTTTGATTCCAGTTTTTATGGCGGAATAGATGAACTTATCCCAAATGACATTGAAGAAACTATTGATTCCATACTTTATCCTGATCATGGAGAGCTTTGGACCACCCCGCTGAACTATGAACTGGGAGAAAATAAAATTTACCTTTTTGGAAACTTAAGATACAGCGGTCTTCAATACCGCAAAGATGTTTATCTCGATGAAAATGATCCTGTTATCTATCTAGAGTATAAAATCAGGAACGAATCAGGGTCCATACGTAATTTTTCATGGAAGTTTCACGCAGCTTTAGCCATCAAAGAAGGTGACAAAATAGTTTCAGATGCTCTGAATATAAGTGTTATCAATACAGTCTACTCAAGGTTTAAAACGCTGGAGGAATTCAAATGGCCCGTGGTTGAGAACTGCAATGTGTCTCTTATACCACCTTCCAATAAAACAATGGATTTTTTCTGTCTGTACAACATCAGGCATCCTGAAATGCATCTGGAAAGCCCTGATACAAATTCAATATTTAGTTTTTATTATGACAAGAAGGTATTCCCCTATCAATCGTATTTTGCTTCTTATGGTGGTTTTTTTAATCATTATACTTTAATCCTTGAGCCCTGCACAAGTATGCCGTTGAATGTCCCGGAAGCCATAAAGCTAGAACAATGCAGTGTCTTGGGGCCAAATGAAGAGATTAATACTATTGTAAGCATTTATGCGGGAGAAAAACAAGACGGTAATAAAGAGCCCGGAAAAATTTCAGAGAAACCCGAATTGGTAATTTTAAAAAGTCAATAAAACAGGCATAAATATGAAAGAATTAAAGTCAATAATCACAATTCTGGGAGTCTTTCTTATTATCTCCTCTTGCTCCAGGAATGTAAATCATGAACCGATTAAAATAGGCAGCCAGACATGGGCAGCAATAAACCTTGATGTCAGTACCTTTAGAAATGGGGATGCAATACCCGAAGCTAAGACAAATGAGGATTGGTTAAGAGCAGCAAAAACCGGCAGTCCGGCATGGTGTTATTACGGTAATAAACCTGAAAACGGCAATAAATATGGTAAATTATATAATTGGATTGCTGTTGCCGACCCAAGAGGATTGGCCCCGGCAGGGTGGCATGTTCCGAGTGATACAGAATGGTCGGTATTGATCACCACTCTGGGAGGGGAGAAGAACGCTCCAACAAAAATGAAAAGTACCACCGGCTGGGAAGATTCATCCAATGGGACCAACATCAGCGGGTTCTCAGCTTTTCCAGCGGGCTACAGGAACTTCAACGAAGCCTTCGGATACTTTATTACCAACGCCTACTGGTTGTGTTCTAACGAAGCTGATAGTATTCACGCCTTGTATCACAATAATTACTATTTCACTAATGTTGTAACCAGAGATATTGACAAAAAACAGGTCGGATTTTCTGTGAGATGCATTAAGGATTAGACTAATTGCCCATTATTCTCTCAGACACTATTAAAATGATAATTACAATAAAATAACCTCAAAAATAACCTTACAAAATAACCTGATATGAATGAAATATTAAGCAAACTGGCTCATTGTATTGAAGTTGGTAAAATTGACAAAACAAGTCCATATCCTCCTGCAATGAGAGATCAGGACGGGGCAAGTGAGTTAACAAAAAAAGCACTTGAAAATGGAATAATCCCTAATGATATTCTTGAAAATGCCTTAATACCTGCAATGGCTAATGTGGGTAATAAGTTCAGCAGGCATGAGATATATGTTCCTCAGATGCTGATGTCGGCAAAAGCCATGAATGGTGCCATGATCCATATAAAACCTTTTTTTCTGTCAGGTGAAACAAAAAGAAAAGGGACATTTATTATCGGAACAGTGTCAGGAGACCTGCACGATATTGGCAAAAACCTGGTTTCTATGATGATAGAAGGCGGAGGATGGGAAGTTATTGATCTGGGTGTAGATGTGGGTGAGGATAAATTCATGCAGGCACTGGAAGTTCATCCTGATGCCTTTATCGGCCTTTCTGCGCTTCTCACTACAACAATGGAAAACATGCGGAAAATTGTGCTTACTATAAAAGAAAAACATCCGGATTCCAGAATTCTGATAGGTGGTGCCCCTGTTACAGAGGATTATTGCAAAAAGATAGGTGCCGATTTTTATTCACCAGATCCTCAGGGAGCTGTCGAATATTTGAAAAACTGTCTGTCGTTGTAATATAATCTTTTGAAAAATGAAAACAATACTCACAGGAAGGACTAAAGAGGTCATAATTGATACTGATGGTCCGGTGATTATTATTGGAGAAAGCATTAATCCTACCAGACGGAAAAAGCTTGTATCTTCTCTGGAGGCGGGAGATTTTGAATATGTACTTGAACTGGCCAGAATACAGATAAATGCAATGGCTGATGTCCTGGATGTCAATGTAGGTTACCCGGGTGTTGATGATGTAAAGTTACTTCCGGAAACGGTCCAGGTACTTCAGGATAATTTTGATATTCCTCTGTGTCTTGATTCTCCCAATCCGAAAGCAATTGAAGCAGCCCTAATGGTTGCAAAGGGGAAATGCCTTATAAACTCAGTTAATGGTGAAGAAAGATCCTTGCAAGCCTTACTTCCGTTAGCAAAAGAATATGGTGCTGCCATTATAGGATTGGTAATGGATGATACCGGTATCACTCACCTTCCTGAAAAAAGACTTCTCATAGCAGAAAAGATACTCGAAAGAGCAGTCAAAATGGGAATAAAGGAGGAAAATGTTGTCATTGACCCTCTGGCAATGGCCGTGAGTGCCGAGACTAACGCCTGTTTGATCACTCTGGAGACTATCAGACTTGTTCATCAGAAATTGGGACTCAACATCACTATGGGAGCAAGCAATATTTCATTCGGTTTACCAAACAGAGAAATTCTGAACGCTGCCTTTATGGCATTGTCAATATTGAACGGACTCACCTGTCCAATTGCAAATCCCGAGAAAATTACAGCTACTATCCGTGCAACCGATTTGATTCTGGCGAGAGATGAATTTGCAATAAGATTCGTTGAAAATTTTCAGAGTACCCTTTAGTTTATAAAGCTCATAAGTAGTTTAATTGTAAAATAATGGTTTCTATAAACCCCTCACGCAGATGGCAGCCTGCATTTTATCCGTTTAAAAAGGAAAAGTTCGGCAGACGCCTGCTGGCTAAAACAGAACTCTTTGTAAAGGGGCCATTGTTCGGTTGCAGAATGTGCGGCAATTGTCTTTTGCAGGAAACAGCATTCGTATGCCCGATGGAGTGTCCGAAAGGGATGAGGAACGGGCCGTGCGGAGGCACAACTCCCACCAAAAATTGTTATGTTGACGAAACACGCAAATGCATATGGAACTGTATCTATGAGCGGGCGGCACATTTGGGAAGGGAAGAGCTTTTACTTGAAGTGCTGCCTCCATTGGACTGGGAAAAGGTAGGAACAGAAACATGGGGCGAGGTGGCTGGTCTGATCAAAAAAACCGGCACTCTTAAATTTATTGGGGATGTTTTTTCAAAGGATAGGGTAAAAAAATCAAAGACATGGGATAGTGTCTTTAAAACCATTCGTCAGCCCGAATGGTGGCAGGGTGATTCTGATTACCATCAACCTGCATACCAGGAACCTGTATCAGAACTTGAGTGACAACTTCGTTCAGG
>JANYIW010000186.1 GCA_025358645.1 Bacteroidales bacterium | reverse complement strand
CATCCACCCTGGTCTGATATAAGGCTGCTCATGGATCAAGATTAACGTCGGAAAGTGCATAGAAAAAGGTCAGGTGCCCGGATGTAGTGCAACGTGAGACTTCATGCTCGGCATTGCATGCCACATGAAGTCCTCTTTATTAGCTGCCGTTTGTTATTCAATTTAATTATATTTTTCCCACACTTTTAACATCGCTATTATAAAATAATGTTTCTTACGGGTATGAGTGGAGCATCAAAACCGAGCATTGCATTTATCAATCTGAAATGGGTGAAAAGGGAAAGATCATTAATCGTGATCCTATCTCCTTTGATGACACCTTTAAGAAGAAGCAATTCACGTATAGTGCCGTGTAGAAGGGGAGTGTCAGGTGTAATCCAATTCTGGTTATCTGTAAAAACGATATTTGCAAAGGATGTGTCAGTTACACAACCATCTCTAATTATAAGTATATCATCAGCAGCACTTTTATCAATAAGTGCAGTTAATCGACTACGATCGAGATATTTATAGTCATAAACCAATGTGCCTGCATCAACTATTTTGAGTGTCTTAATATTTGCAGGAATATATGGCGAAAATTCTATTGAATTGATAGAAGTTGCATAAATGATCCGGCACTTTGTTATTCTATCTTTAGCGTCATTAGGAACTGTAATATAGTCTGAAAGCTTTAGGAAATCATTTTTGCCAAACAGTTCATGTCGTGAGCGGTTCATACGCTCATCATGCATGGAAAGGTTCTGGGGCTCCCCACCAATGATTTTTATAGTTTCAAACAATTGGTACATATATTTTATCAATCATCTCCTGATACTCCAACAATGGGTCACTGAATGATGTTATTCCACCTCCACTATAGTAAATATAACCAGTACCACTTTTTTCGATAAAACGTATCATTACACCACTGTCTAGGTTGTGACCATCAAAAATTCCGAAGATACCTGTATAGTAACCACGGTCACGATCCTCTATTGCTGCTATTATCTCCGTCGTTTTCCTCTTGGGTGCTCCACTTACTGAACCTGCAGGAAGAAGTGCAAATATAATATCTCCGATATGAGATAAATAATTCTTTTCAAGATCACCGCATATCTGTGAGCTCACCTGCAGCAGCTTCTTTTCATTAGTCACAATTGTGTCAATATACCTGAAACGTTCTACTCTCACTTGCTTTGAAACTGCGTTAAGATCATTTCTTATCAGATCTACAATGGTGTAATGTTCAGCAGTCTCTTTATTATCATTCAAAATCACTTTTTCAGCATCAGGTATCTGGGCGTCAATTGTGCCTTTCATTGGGAATGATCTTATAATTCCATCACAAATGGTAATAAAAATCTCTGGAGAGAAGCAGACAAACTTTCCTTCAAACCAAATCCTGTACCTGGCGTTACTCATTAGATAAATCTCCATGAGCGTTAGATTAAGATCTATTGGAGTGGAACAAGTGAGATTCAGTAAATAGCTGTTGCCGAAAGCTATTTCCTCTTTTACTTTGTTGAATTTTGTAAGATAGTCCTTAAATTTCTCTGGGTATTTTACAAGTTGTAAATGTTTCAAGCCGTTAATGTGATTATGGCAGTTTGTTACACCATTGATGTTGTAAAGTAATCTTTGAGGATCAATTTCTTCGAGTCTGAAGATTAGTGGCTTATTTAGTTCGAAATCAATAATAAAAAGAAAAGGGATGCCCGCTTCGGCCCATGTATTCATTTGTTCTTTTATGCTACTTTTACAGGACATTCTCTTTATTTGAGAGGCAAAGTTATGAATATTAAGAGTCCTAAGATTCTGTTAGTAGATAATTATGATTCATTCACTTATAATCTTGTTCAAATAATTCAAGAGCAAGGTGGATGCAACTTTGATGTGATGAAGAATGATACAGTAAATATTGCTTTTGCTGCAATGTATGATGGTTTCCTTTTCTCACCAGGACCCGGCATCCCGAATGAAGCTCCATTAATGGCAAAATTGCTTAGGGAATATCATAGTAAAAAAAGTTTTCTCGGTATTTGTCTCGGTCACGAGGCAATAGCTGAAACCTTCGGAATGAAATTAATAAAACTCAACACTGTCCGACATGGCTTAAAAACAATGATTAAGATTATTGACCCTTCCGATTACATCTTTGAGGGTATACCATCGGAATTTAAGGCAGGACTTTATCATTCATGGGCAGTTAGCGCTGAGGGCAAAGTCCCAGAATCTGTTTCAGATTTGCGTGTTACGGCACTTAGTACTGATGGAATTATTATGGCTGTTGCACATATCAGATATGATATTAGGGGTATTCAGTTCCATCCTGAATCTTATTTATCTGAATATGGAAACAAAATCCTTCATAATTGGATAAACCATCTGTCTTGTGGGAAGAAGTAGTCTTTAGTTTTGAAAACTGAGACCTATCAAGCATTTACAGAGTAATACTATCAAGTAGTCATGGTGTGATGAATGGCAGCTAACGGCACGGCAATATGGGGAGGTTGTGTTACCCGGCGCAGCGACCGGCCATTAATGTGTCCCGGTAGGCCAGGGAATAGTCCCGGTGCAAGACGGGTATGGCGCGTGTTTTTGCAGTCCAGGTACAAAGTTTATTG
>JANYIW010000115.1 GCA_025358645.1 Bacteroidales bacterium | reverse complement strand
GCTATATGACCGTCAGGGCCCATACCTCCAAGAAAAAACCCGATTCCACCAAGGTCTCTGATCTGGTTCTCATAGTTTGAACACCAGTTATCAATACTAAAAACAGAGGCCTGCTGTAGTTTTTCCAATGCCGTTGAGGCTTCCCTGTTTCTTAGCGTGAGATCAATACGATTGTCAGGAAAAATCTCAGAATAATGCTTGCCACCGGGCAGTGCGATCTCGTCAGCATTGATCAGTAACGCTTTATCCTGATCGAGTTCAAATCCCTTTATATAATAATTTTTAACATAATCATAAAAACTGTTTTGCTGTTTTGGATTAATGGGATAGAATTCATCAATCTGGACAAAATGCAATCCTTTGAAAGATGGTTTCTTAGAGAGTGAGAGTCCATTTTTTTCCATCAGGCTGCGATTCTCCGGTTTATCCCAACCTGTTAACAGTTGTTTAGTCCATTTTATAAAATATTCAGGAGTCTTTCCTGTCGGCAGGCTGATCACACCATCAGGATTTTCATCCACCCATTCAAGGAATCGCAGGGAGGTAAGCAAGCCCAGATCAGGAAAATTATGTACCACAACATAAGGCATCTTTGTGGAATAGTCCATTCTTCCTGATCTGTCAAAAAATGATTGCTCTACTTTTGTTAACCCGATGATCTTCATAGGCTGTGATATTCTTACTAAACTTATTTGGATTGTAACTTATACATAATAGTTCAAAAATAGAAAGTTTTTTAATATTTGTCATACATCTTATAAAAAACAACATTTTCCCATTATTAATTGATAATATTGTAATCATAAATTCAATTAAAAAATTGACAATACGTAACCTATATATTTACAACAACATAGATTATTTTTCAAATGAATATGATTCTGGTTGCTGACAGTGGATCCACAAAGACCGAATGGAAAATAATAAAAGATGGCATTCCCCAAAAGTCGTTTTTCGCTTCCGGTATTAATCCCTATTTTCTATCGGTTGAAGAAATTTATACTCTCCTGAAAAAAGAACTCAATGAGCTATCGGGTTACACCTTTAATAAGATATATTATTATGGGACAGGGTGCAACAGCGATGCGAGAATCAATACAGTAAGGGAAGCCCTTAACCAGGTTTTTCCCACGGTTGAATTATTCATAGGCAGCGATCTTCTGGGAGCTGCCCGATCGCTTTGTCAGAATGATTCAGGTATTGCCTGTATTATGGGGACTGGCTCTAACTCATGTTTTTTTAATGGATCTGCTATCGTATCAAATGTTGCCCCCTTGGGCTATATACTTGGTGATGAAGGCGGAGGAGCTGTAATCGGAAGAAAACTGGTTTCAGGTGTTTTGAAAAAACAGGTTCCCAAAGAGATCATTGACAGATTTTTTAGAACTTACAAATTAACTCCGGCTGAAATTCTGGAAAATGTATATATGGAACCTTTCCCCAACAGGTTTCTTGGTCAATTTGCAAAATTTATATCATCAAATATAGATATCCCTGAATTACAGGATATTATCACATCAAGTTTCGATGATTTTATAAGGAGAAATGTGCTGCAGTATCCCGAAGCAAAAGTTTTGCCAATACATTTTACAGGAAGTATTGCTTTCTATTTCAGACCTTTTCTTGAAAACCTGCTAATCAGGAACAATCTTAAAACAGGGATAATTACCCTGTCTCCTATGGAGAACCTGATTAAATATCATATAACGAAAATCTAAACAAAATAAAATGACCGGATCAGATAATATTAAACAGAATATAAGTATAACCGAATCATCTTCAAATTTTGATAATCTCGAAAAGATGTCGGTCAATGAGCTTCTTACAAATATAAACCAGGAAGATTCAAAAGTTCATTCAGCTGTCAGAGAAGCGATTCCGCAGATTGAGCAACTTATAACCATGATAGTTAAAAGGATGCAGAAAGGCGGACGAATTTTCTATCTGGGTGCAGGCACAAGCGGAAGGCTCGGGGTTCTTGATGCGTCTGAAGTCCCTCCTACTTTCGGTGTTCCCGACAACCAGGTTATCGGTCTGATAGCAGGAGGTGAAGTAGCTCTTCGTAAAGCAGTTGAGTCAGCTGAAGATGATCCGAATAAAGCATGGAAAGAGCTTGAAATTTTTAAAATCAACACACACGATACAGTAATTGGTATTGCAGCGTCAGGAATTACTCCTTATGTGATCGGAGGGATTATAAAAGCAAGGGAAAATGGTATTCTTACCGGATGTATTACATGTAACACCGAAAGTAAAATTGTTGAAGTAACTGAGTTTCCGATCGTAGTTGTTGTGGGTCCTGAATTTGTTACCGGAAGCACAAGACTTAAGGCAGGTACCGCTCAAAAGATGGTACTTAACATGATTACCACAACTGTAATGATTAAACTTGGAAGGATAAAAGGGAACAAGATGGTTAATATGCAGCTTACAAATAAGAAGCTTATTGAACGGGGAACAAGGATGATTGTCGATGAATTAAATATCCAGAGTGAAGCTGCCAGGATTTTATTGATTCAGCACGGTTCTGTAAAGAAGGCTCTTGAATTTTACAAAGAACATTATCAGTAATTATAAAAAATACTCAGGTTTTATGGACGATATCTTCAGTAAAATAGGAACCGGGCTCACCTTAAGTCAGAAAATTGAGCGTAAAGTTGAAGAGGCGATCCGTCAGAAAAAGCTACTACCCGGCATGAAATTGCCGTCAGAAAAAGAGTTATGTGCTCAGTTTGCAGTCAGCCGCACTGCTATAAGGGAAGCACTTCGCAGGCTAAGCGCCAGAGGTCTTATCGACATCAGGAAAGGAAGCGGCATGTATATTACAGAACTGAAGATTGAAGATGCAATAAACTCCCTGCATCTTTTTTACGACTTAAGATTCAATTCTGATCTTATCCTTAAAATAATTGAAGTAAGAAGACTTTTTGAACCGGAAATTGCACGCCTGGCAGCTAAAAACAGAACTGAAGATGACATTAAGACCCTTCTGAAAAACCAGACTGAGCTGAAGCAGTGCAATCCCGATAATACACAATTGGAAGTAGACTTAATAAACAGGTTTCACATGAACCTGTCAAAATCTACCGGCAACCCTATAGTGATTATCAGTCTCGAACCGGTTTACGCCCTCCTTCCAAGAATGAGGAATCTTATATATGGAAATATTGAAGGTGAAAAAGAGTATACTCTTAAATACCAGGGAGAATTAATAAGCGCTCTAAAAGCAAAAGACAGCAATAAAGCTTATGAGGTTTCTGTGGCGCTTCTTGACCGGAATACTGAAATTTATAACAAGTATTTTAAAACTTCTTAAAAATATTTTCTCAGAAATAATTTTAAAAACCTATGCGCCAGACCACCACCAATACTATACTGATTATTATTTTTAGTCTTATTACACTTAATGTAAAGGCACAAATATCAGATCCTCCATTTCTTAAATACATGAATCACCCATGGGTTGATTCCGTGCTGAAAACCCTTACAATTGATCAACAGATAGCCCAATGTATCTGGATTGCAGGATATTCCAACAGTGATATTTCTCATGAAGTTGAGGTGAGCGATATCATCAGAAAGTATGGCGTCGGTGGTATTGTTTTCTTTCAGGGTACAGCTGCGAAACAGGCAGAACTGACTAATTATTACCAGAAGATTTCGAAAGTGCCGCTACTTATATCGCTTGATGCGGAATGGGGAATCGGTATGAGGATTGAAAATGTTGATAAGTTCCCTTATCAGATGACAATGGGTGCAATACAAAATGATTCCCTCATTTATCAGTTTGGCAAAGCAGTAGCAACACAATTCAAAAGACTTGGAATGCAGGTGAACTTAGCTCCTGTTCTGGA
>JANYIW010000086.1 GCA_025358645.1 Bacteroidales bacterium | reverse complement strand
GATCTCATTTTTTAATTTATCACTATCAGTTGAAAATTTATATCCGAAATGCTCCAATATATTAGAAGAGCCGCATGTTGAACTTACTCCGTAATTACCGTGTTTGGCGATCTTGATCCCGGCTCCTGCAAGAACAAATGTAGTAAGTGTGGAAATATTGAATGTGTCTTTCCCATCGCCGCCAGTACCACAAACATCCATAGGATCAAATTCTGAAAGATCGATCCTGATACAGAGGTTCAGAAGTGCATCCCGGAATCCGGTAAGCTCATCAACTGTAATGCTCCTCATAAGATAAACAGTAAGAAAAGCTGCAATTTCCGACTCTGAATAAATGCCATTTGCAATATTGGTAAGCACCTTTCCCGCTTCCTTCCGGTCAAGGGTTTTGTGCTCGAAGAGATGATTCAGTATTTCACGCATGTTAAATATTATTTTGACTTATAACCTTTAATGTATATTTAATTATTAATCCAATTTGACATTATCTCCATACCAAGTTCGGTTAGCACCGATTCCGGGTGAAACTGCAGTCCGCGCACATCATAAACTTTATGGCTTATTCCCATAATCATCCCGTTCTCATCCTGACAGGTTATTCTTAAGCATTCCGGAAGATCATCACCTGAAACTACCCAGGAGTGATACCTTCCTCCGATAATCGGGGAAGGAATATTTGTGAAAAGAGGATCATTCAAATCTGTAATCACTACCGGGCTCGCAATACCGTGATAAACATGGCTCAGGTTAAGTATTTTGCCTCCGAAAGCCTCCCCTATTGCCTGGTGACCAAGACATATACCAAGGATGCTTTTGGTTGGTGCATAACGCTTTATCAGGTCAATACAAATTCCGGCATCAACAGGAACACCAGGTCCGGGCGAAAGAAGAATTTTTTCATAACCACCCACTTCTTCAAGAGATATTTCATCATTACGGAAAACTGAAGGGCGGGTTCCTGAAAGCTTTTCAATATAATATACCAGGTTATACGTGAACGAATCGTAATTATCTATAACTAATATTCTTTTCATTTTTTTCAATAAGTTTTACTTAATATCTTCTGCCAATTCAACCGCTTTTCTGAGCGCTCCGAGCTTATTATTAACCTCTTGCAACTCTTTATCTTCGTCAGAATCTGCTACTATTCCGGCGCCGGCCTGATAATAAAGTTTATTTGCTTTGCTTAGAAAAGTCCGGATCATTATTGCATGGTTAAAATGGCCCCTGAAGTCGAGGAAGCCAATAGCTCCACCGTAATAACCTCTCCTTTGATTCTCATATTTGTCTATAATCTTCATTGCCATGTATTTAGGAGCGCCTGAAAGTGTGCCAGCAGGGAATGTTGCAGATATCATATCTGCCACAGTGGTACCTTCTTTAAGCTCTCCTGAAACAGCCGATACAAGATGTATAACATGTGAATAAAACTGGACCTCCCGAAATCTTTCTACTTTAACATTGCCGGCATGTCTGCTTAGATCGTTGCGTGCAAGATCGACCAGCATAACATGCTCTGCATTCTCCTTTTGGTCCGCGGATAGCTGTTGCGCGAGAAGCTTGTCATTTTCATCATTGCCTGTACGTCTGAAAGTTCCAGCAATCGGATTAATAAATGCTTTGCCCTTATTAATCTTAAGGTGTGCTTCAGGAGATGATCCGAAAATCTTATAATTCCCATAATCAAAATAGAATAAATAAGGAGAAGGATTTATCGATCGTAAAGCTCTGTAAACATTGAATTCATCGCCTGTGAATTGCCGTGAGAATTGTCTTGATAACACCACCTGAAATACATCTCCGAGATAACAATGTTCCTTGCCTTTCCTGACCATAGTCTTGTATTGGTCATCAGTAATGTTCCTGCCTTCCTCCCCGACCGTTTTAAAAGAGTAAATTGCCACATTCCTGCTGTTCAGTAATGACTCAATCCGATCAAGTTCCCCTGGTTCTCCGTTTACCTGGTTTTCAATTATCTGCAGTGTGTTTTGATAATGGTTTATTGCAATAATATATTTATAAAGATGGTACCTGGCATCCGGTATTTTATATGGGCATTCAGTACCATGTTTTAATTCTATCTTCTCAAAATATTCTACAGCATCATAAGAAAGATAACCGAATAACCCGTTTACGGGAATATCTGGCTGTAATTCTGTTGGAACAAATGCATTTGTAAAAGCTGAAAACCTGGTATTAAATGTTTGTTTATCTGTTATTTCAGTAACGATTTTTGATCCGTCAGGGTAAGTTTCTGTCACAATCCCGTTATCTGCTTCGAAACCGGCGAGTGCTTGCATACATATAAAAGAATAGCTGTTTTCATTACCGTGATAATCAGAGCTTTCCAGCAATAACGAATTTGGATATATATCTCTTATTTTCAGATATATACTTACCGGTGTAATAATGTCGGCAAGTAGCTTCCTGGATGTTGTTTTAATTTTAAATTCTGCGATAATATTTGTTTTTTTCATCTGAATTATTTCTTTTTTAACACTCTGTACGACCTTTAAAATCAAAACGGCCTGTCGTGATTACGACAGGCCGTTGATTAATATCTTATAATATTATATACACATAGCTGGTAGTCTCACATTAAAAAGTGAATTATACTTAACCACCAACGCCAATATGTATAAATTGCT
>JANYIW010000101.1 GCA_025358645.1 Bacteroidales bacterium | reverse complement strand
GATTGTCTTTTATCTTAAAATACTTCCCTACTACTAATCCGATAATATTCTATTCAATTTCAGATTAAGGTAGTAAGTAGCGAAACTTTAATTATTTATCTTTGCCTTATGAAGAAAGATAGCCAGATATTGTTATATAAGAAACTTCTTGCAGTTTTTTTCAAAAATCAGCCTGTAAAGAGAGCTTATCTCTTTGGTTCATTTGTAAGAGGCGAAAATAACCCTGAAAGCGATCTTGATATTCTTGTCGAGCTGGAGCCGGGAACTGGTTTGTTTAAATTTATTTCGATTCAACATCAATTGCAAATAGCATTAAGAATGCAAATTGATCTTGTTTCTGCAAACGGTCTCTCACCAAAAATCAAGCCTTATATCGATTCAGAAAAAATCCTTATTTATGAAAAGTAGCATTTCTGACAAGATAAGACTTCAACATATACTTGATTCAATAAATGACATTCTCCTATTCACTAAAGATATTGATTATAATACATATATAGCTGATTACAAGCTTCGATTAGCTGTTGTTAAACTAATTGAAATTATTGGTGAAGCCTCACATGGGATATCGTCAGAAACAATTAAAAGTGTACCCGAGATTGAATGGAGCGTATTAATGGGTATAAGAAATGTTCTTGTTCATGAATACTTCGGAATTGATTATGAAATAATATGGAACTCCATTAAAGAAAATATCCCGGATCTAAAAATTAAAATTGAAAAAGTTCTTTTAAATCTTCCTGCGTGAAACTTTTCCAAAGTTACGCCTTCGCCTTTGTGAACCCTGTTTTTTTGCTCGCTTGAAATCTATATTACTTTCTTTTTCTTGAAAAAGTTTATGAAAATGCACTGAGATTTGAATTAAGAAGCTGTGGATTAAAAGTTGAGCCACAAATGCCCATAACGGTATATTATGAAGGACAACAACAGAATTTGAACTGGGATTACTTCTTAACTTTGGCAAGAGACCAGAGATCAGAAGAAAGATATTTTCAAATGAAAAATCCACACCAAAATCAATATAAATACTGAAAAAGGATAACACAGATTTAAATCAGTGTAAATCTGCCTGATCCGTGTCATCTGCGTGCCATAAAATATATATTATGAAATCGAAACTCAAATTAATAACTGTAATAGGCACCCGGCCTGAGATTATCCGACTATCGCGAGTGATGCCCCTTCTGGACGAACACTTAACTCAGGTTATCGTTCACCCCGGATAAAATAACGATTACGAGTTGAATGAAATATTCTGGAAAGAGCTTGGCCTTCGTAAACCAGACCATTTCCTTAATGTCGATACATCTTCACTTGGAGCCACTGTAGGAGATATAATGCGTAAAACGGAAGAAGTGCTGCTGAAAGAAAAACCAGATGCCCTCCTTGTCCTTGGCGATACCAACTCATGCTTATCGGCATATATTGCCAGGCGCATGCATATTCCTATTTTCCAAATGGAGGCAGGTAACCGCTGTTTCGACTTCAATGTACCCGAAGAAGTAAACAGAAGAATAATCGACCATATTGCCGACTTCAATCTTGTTTATACAGAACATGCCCGCAGGCATCTCCTTTCCGAAGGACTTCCCCACCGCCGTATATACATCACCGGCAGTCCCATGAAAGAAGTCCTGGATTATTACAAACCCCAAATTGATAAATCTGATATACTCAATCAACTATCATTATCAGGAAACGCCAAACGCGAAACGCGAAACACCCAATGTCCCCGATTACTCTATCCCGGATACCTCCTGGCGAGTACTGAAGTTAATTTTAGGAAACACCAGGCTCTTAAATCTCTGGAACGGGATTGCTTCGCTTCGCTCGCAATGACAGTGCAGGTAAGGTTAATTCTGAATGGGAGTTGAACGAAGTTTGGAAATCAGTCGGTCATTGTGAGGAGTGAAACGACGAAGCAATCTCACCGAACCGGTTGGAATATAGGTTGGAGGAATTCACTAATGGAAGTACTTAAGTTTGTTTCTGGATGGGAGTTGAACCATTGCGGCGTCCTGCTTCGCCAACCGAAGTCTTGCCGTAGGCTGGTGCGCTGTGCTCTGAGCCCTGTGCCCTGTGCCCTGTGCCATTACCCGAAGGGCTTATCCCCAAACGGACTCTGAAACGGTGTATCATTCTTCCTGGCTCCGCCGCCACCTCTCGGATCAGGGTTGGGAGGCGCAGACATCATAACAAGAGATATTGAGCTATCCAGAATTATTCTGACAACCTCAGGTCTGCAGTACGTTTTTTTAGATGATATTTTTTGATCTATTGTCTTCAAATGCTGAGGGATAATTTACAAATATAGTTTTTTATTAATAATTTACAAATATTTTTAAATGGTTTAACGGTTTGACGGTTTGAGGCTTGACGGTACTATGCCTCATGCTACATGCCGCACGCCGCTTACCGTACTACAACTTTCCCCACATACCTCTTCAATCCCGATTTAATTTCAACAATATAAATCCCGGTAGTTGCCGGCGCTGTGACCTGGATCAATGAATTTTTATGGAACTCCGAATTATTCAGATCACTAATAGTTTTCCCGGTCAGATCCAGTACTTTTACAGTACCCGATTTGTTATCCCACTCATCTGAAATAGTCTGAATGTTAATCATGCTATTTCCTGAGTAAATATTAAAGGTGTTCTCCGAAACAACAGGACTCTCAATACCAGTTACAACAGTACTGATTTTGAGTACGAATCTGTCGGCAAAAGTGCCTTTTGTGGCTGTGAAAGACAGTGTTGGTGTTGTCTTCAGATCAGCTATGAAGCCTGTGGTTTTATCAGTAAGAGTAACAATAAAGTTATCAAGTCCCTGTAACTGAGGTGTCTTAATAGTATGATTACCGTCAGCAGTAAGGTTTACCAC
>JANYIW010000100.1 GCA_025358645.1 Bacteroidales bacterium | reverse complement strand
CTGTAAACCATAGTAAGTCTCATAAATAATTTCAGATTTTTATCCTTTACAACAAGAAAGTGATCTCTTTTTCACCGATATCTATAATCGGAATTTACTAATAAATTTCTTTTCGCCGTAGGCGATTAAGTATTGTAGAAGAATATTTCTGGTTGGATTACCTTTCCTCGTAGAGGATAAACCTGAAAGATAAGTTTTCTAAATCTCCAATCCTGTATCAAATTCGTAGCTTTTTTTTGCCATTAATGCAACGAAACATTTTTCTTCCTGTCTTTATTCAGGATTAGAAAATAAAAAACTAATAACAAAGAAATATGAAAAACCTCAGGTCATTAACAATTGCTTTTATCATCCTTGGTATCACTTCCTGCACTCATGCCCAGTTCTGGAAATCTGTAACAGGACATGGAAATGTAGTCACAAAAGAAAGGAAAACTGATTCTTTTACTGGTTTAAAAGTAAGTTCAGGCATCGACGTCTATCTTAAACAGGGTAATAATGAGACCGTTTCAGTTGAAGCGGATGAGAATCTTCATGAATATATTCTCACTGAAGTAAGAGGGGGAGTCCTTAATGTTTATTCCGACTATAATATCCGTGAAGCAGAAAGAAAAAGAGTTTATGTTACCATGAAAGAGGTACACTCTGTAAAAACAACCAGCGCAGGTGATGTTTTTGGGGTTACACCGATTAATAGTGACAGGCTGGAACTATCAGCAAGTAGTGCAGGAGATATCAAACTTGAAGTACACGCTAAAAATACCAATATTGATATCAGCAGCTCAGGTGACATAACAATTTCAGGTGAGACAGACATGCTCAGAGCCAATCTGTCCAGTGCAGGCGATCTGAATGCTTTTGATCTGAAAGCAAGAGAAGCAGACGTTTCAGTTTCAAGTGCAGGTGATGCTGATGTAAGTGTTTCAGAAAGAATAACTGCAAGAGCTTCAAGCGCCGGAGATATCAACTATAGGGGTGATCCTAAATATGTAGATGCACATTCTTCAAGTGCGGGTGGAATTCATAAAAGATAAATTATAATCTATATATTTCCCCACATTATTAAAAGCCGCCGGATTCCTTCCGACGGCTTTTTTCTTAACTTTGCAGGGCAATCCATTTTGATGGTTTTGCTCCTTACCCCGTGGGGGAAGGCTGGGAAGGGGATAAAGAAAACATGTGTCAATTAAAAATATTAAACAAAATGAAGGAAAATTTAAGCATTAATCTGAAAAACACCAGCAAATTTATTTCATTTGAAGAAATAGTTGCCCATGCTCAACAATCTGTAAGACACCTCGATACTCTTAATACCGGAGCTGGTCCGGGAAATGATTTTCTGGGTTGGCTTACGCTACCTGATGAGATATTGGTTCAACTTGAAAAAATAGAGAAAACCGCAAAACATCTAAGGTCGGTATCCGACACTACTGTAATAATAGGAATCGGAGGGTCATATCTGGGAGCCAGGGCCGTAATTGAAGCTCTTTCGCATTCCTTTGCCCCTCTCTTAAAGAATAATCACCATGATGTGATTTTTGCCGGTCAGAATATCTGTGAAGATTATTTGTCAGAACTCATTGAATTGCTGGATGGAAGAAATTATTCAATCGTTGTGATATCTAAATCAGGGACAACCACAGAACCCGCTTTAGCTTTCAGAATACTTAAGGACCATCTGGAAAAGAAAGTCGGGAAACTAAATGCAGCTGAAAGAATTATCGCTGTTACCGACGCAAAAAAAGGAGCTCTCCGGTCGTTAGCTGAAACCAATGGTTATGAAACATTTATTATACCTGATAATATCGGTGGTCGTTATTCTGTCCTGAGTCCTGTTGGTCTTCTCCCTATTGCCATAGCCGGCATCGATATCAGAACGATTGTAAAGGGAGCGAAAACGATGGAAGAGATTACGAGGAATAATAAACATGCGGAATCCAATCCTTCACTCCTTTACGCTTCGGCAAGAAATCTTCTTCTTCAGAATGGAAAACCGATTGAAATAATGGTTGGCTTCACACCAAAGCTGCATTTCTTTTCAGAATGGTGGAAACAACTTTATGGAGAAAGCGAAGGGAAAGACGGTAAGGGTATTTTCCCGGCTTCTGTTGATCTTACAACTGATCTTCATTCGATGGGTCAATATATTCAGGATGGACAAAGAATTCTTTTCGAAACTATTATTTCAGTGAAAAATCCTGTCAGAAAGCTTACTATTCCACTTGAAAAAGATGACTCTGATCAATTGAATTATCTTGCCGGGAAAAGACTTTCTGAAGTAAATCACAATGCTGAACTGGGAACTACCCTGGCTCACACCGATGGTAATGTACCTATAATAACAATTACGATCCCGGCTCTTGATGAGTATTATACAGGACAATTGATCTATTTTTTTGAAATGGCCTGTGCAATAAGCGGATATATTCTCGATGTAAATCCCTTCGACCAGCCGGGTGTTGAAGCATACAAAGAAAACATGTTTGCACTTCTTAATAAACCAGGGTTTGAAGAGGCCGGCAAAAAACTTAAAGAAAGATTATCTTCATCTCACCCATTATGAAAAAGCCCAAAATTTCCTTATATCTAATAATATCTTTGGCAGCAACACTGTCTTTAGCCAGCTGTAAAAACTGGAGTGAATCCGGAGCCGGATCACTCAGGATCGTAACCAATAAAGGCGGACAGACCCTTGGCTATGATACGACCTCTGGCATTAAATTATTAACAGTTAAAGGACTGGCTTTTAAAGATTTAAATAAAAACGGTAAGCTCGACAAATATGAGGATTGGCGGCTCAGCGCTGATGAAAGAGCAAAAGACCTTGCTTCAATTATGACTGTCGACCAGATTACCGGATTGATGCTTTATAGTGCACATCAGGCAATTCCTTCCGGGAGCACACGATTTGGCGCCAGTACATATAATGGAAAGCCTTTTGCAGAAAGCGGAGCAAAAGCATTCGATCTCAGCGATCAGCAAATCAAATTCCTCACTAAAGATAACCTGCGTCATGTTCTGGTTACTTCGGTGCAATCTCCCGAAGTTGCAGCTATATGGAATAATAAGGTACAGGCACTATGTGAAAGTAAAGGTTTAGGAATACCTGCAAACAATAGTTCTGACCCAAGGCATCGTTCAACTTCGGAAGCAGAGTATAACGTTGGTTCGGCAGGACAAATTTCGATGTGGCCAGGTTCACTCGGCATGGCGGCTACTTTTGATCCTGCAGTTGTAAAACAATTTGGTCAGATTGCTGCAAAAGAATATCGTGCTCTGGGTATTTCAACAGCACTTTCACCACAGATTGATCTTGCTACAGAACCACGTTGGGCCAGAGTCAGTGGAACCTTCGGTGAAAATCCACATCTTACTGCAGATATGGCACGCGCATACATTGATGGCTTCCAGACATCAATTGGCGATAAGGTTATAGCTGGTGGCTGGGGATACACCAGTGTAAATACCATGATAAAACATTGGCCTGGGGGCGGACCCGAAGAAGGGGGACGTGACGCTCATTTTTCTTTTGGGAAGTATGCTGTTTATCCTGGAAATAATTTTGCTGACCATCTTATCCCATTTACAGAAGGCGCACTGAAACTTGACGGTGAAACCAAAATGGCTTCTGCAGTAATGCCCTATTATACCATCTCCTATGGCATTGATAAACAAAATAATGAAAATGTTGGTAACAGCTACAATAAATATATTATTAATGATCTTTTGCGTGGAAAATATTCTTTTGACGGGGTCATTTGTACCGACTGGAGTGTTACTTCCGATGAAAAAGCAGTTGACGGATTCGGCACAACATGTTGGGGAGCCGAGGCTCTTACAGTAGCAGAAAGACATTATAAAATCATAATGGCTGGTGTAGATCAGTTTGGCGGGAACAATGATGCAGGGCCTGTCTTGGAAGCATATCAGATGGGGGTAAAAGAACATGGAGAGGAATTTATGAGAAAACGTATGGAACAATCCGCGGTTCGTCTTCTGAAGAATATCTTCAGGGTGGGGCTTTTTGAGAATCCATACCTGAATGCAGAGGGTACAAAAAAAATTGTCGGAAACGAGGAATTCATGAAAGCCGGGTATGAAGCCCAGCTGAAGTCAATCGTTATGCTGAAAAATAAGAACAAAACCCTCCCGGTTGAAAAACAGAAAATTGTATATATTCCAAAAAGAATTACACCTGCAGGAAAAGACTTCTTTGGTGGTCCTACACCAGAGATGGTAAGTTATCCCGTTAATCCCGATGTGGCGAGGAAATATTTCAGGTTAACAGATAATCCTGCTGAAGCTGATTTTGCTCTGGTCGTTATCCGGAGTCCAAATTCCGGTAGTGGCTATGACCCGGGTGATGTTAAGAAAGGTGGAAACGGATATGTTCCAATAAGCCTCCAGTACGGTCCTTACAAAGCTATGGATGCACGCGACCCCAGCCTGGCAGGCGGAGATCCATTGGAGAAATTTACCAACCGGACTTACAAGGGTAAAACAATTTTGACATCTAATGTTTCAGATCTGAATTTGGTCCTGGATACTAAAAAGGCTATGAAGGGGAAACTGGTCATTGTATCAATAGCAATGTCAAAACCTATGGTATTCAGTGAATTTGAAAAAGAGGCTGATGCTATAGTGGTTAGCTTTGACGTGCAGGATCAGGCAATCTTTGATATTCTCACAGGTGCTGCAGAACCTTCAGGTTTGTTGCCGCTTCAAATGCCTGTTGATATGAAAACCGTTGAGGCACAAAAAGAGGATGTACCTTATGATATGACATGCCATCTCGATTCAGAAGGAAACAGCTATGATTTCGGTTTCGGTTTAAACTGGAAGGGTGTTATTAAAGATGCAAGAGTTGAGAAGTATAAGAAGATTGTAAAATAAAAAAGACCCCCCTGCCTACCATCAGGCAGGCAATTTTGGGGGGTTGGAGGGTTAAATTAGTTGAGTTTATGCTTCTTAACAAAATCATCAATAACCTGAGATAAATTAGGTTCACCAATCTCCTGAAGATCATAATAAACCCTGGTATTTGGTTTCTTAATATTGATAATCCTGTTCAGATCAATTGGAGTTGCAATAATCACGCTGTCGCAATCAGTATTGTTAATTGTAGTCTCAAGGTCTTTTAATTGTTGATCACCATAACCCATAGCAGGCAGAAGGGTCCCGATATTCGGATAAAGCCTGAAGGTTTCACTGAGTCTGCCAACAGTATACGGACGAGGATCAACCAGTTCTGCGGCGCCGAATTTACGAGCTGCAACAACACCTGCGCCAAGTTTCATCTCACCGTGTGTAAGAGTCGGACCATCTTCAACTACAAGTACTCTTTTTCCTCTGATTAAAGAGGAATCGTCTACTTTAATTGGAGAAGCACCATCGATAACAATAGCTTTCGGGTTAACTTTATCAATGCTTTCTCTGACGATCTGGATTGCTTCAGGAGCAGCAGTGTCCATTTTATTTATTACAACTACATCAGCTATTCTGAGAGTTACTTCGCCAGGGTAGTACCTAAGTTCATGACCGGCACGATGAGGATCAGCAACTGTTATCATAAGGTCGGGCTTGTAGAACGGGAAGTCATTATTGCCACCATCCCATAGGACAACATCACAACCTGAGGGGTCTTTTTCAGCAGCACGAAGAATTGCTTCATAATCAACTCCGGAATAAATGACATTTCCTCTTACAACATGTGGTTCATATTCTTCCATCTCCTCCACGGTACATTTATGTTTTTTAAGATCTTTAACATCAGCAAAACGTTGTACTTTCTGAGCATTCAGATCACCATAAGGCATCGGATGGCGTATAGCTACCACTTTCAATCCTTTTGCCATAAGAAGTTCTATTACTTTTCTGGATGTCTGACTCTTACCGCATCCGGTACGAATAGCGCCAACTGCAATAAGAGGCTTGGTGCTTTTAACCATGGTATCAGATGGTCCGAGCAATACAAAGTTCGCTCCTGCTGCATTTACAATTGCGCTTACTGACATCACTTTCTGGTAAGGAACATCGCTGTAAGAGAATACACAATCATTAACTTTATATTTCTTTATGAGATCCGGAAGGTTTTTTTCAGCAAAAATAGGTATCCCATCGGGATATAATTTACCCGCGAGCTCTTTCGGATATTTTCTGCCGTCAATATCGGGTATCTGGGCTGCAGTAAATGCAACAACATTATAATAATCATTATCTCTGTAGCAAGTATTGAAATTATGAAAATCGCGACCTGCTGCACCAATTATGATGACATTTTTCTTAGTCATAAATCCTCCTTAGTTTATTTGAAATTTATTTCCCGAAATGATTTATCATTTTAAAATGAAGCAACAAATGTATAATTTGCATGCCGAAATTCCGAGCATTTAAGGGTATTTTTTAAAATGCCGTTTTTATGCTTTAATTTTCTGATTTATAGTCTGTTAATGTTGTTTTAGGAGTGCTGTGAAAACATGTTAAAGAAAATGTTTTCAATAAGAGAAGGTATATGGCAAATTCTTTGTACTATTATGACATGTTATGAATGTGCTGGCTCACATATATCTTTCAGGTGATTCTGATAAAATAATCATTGGCAATTACATAGGTGATTATGTAAAAGGACGCGATTATCTAAAGTACCCCGAACTTATCAGAAAAGGCATCATTTTGCACCGTCACATAGATGGTTTCACCGATAGTCATCCTGTGGTTCACCGTAGTAAGATATTTTTTACCAGGAAATATCATAAATATTCAGGAGTCATTACTGATATAATTTATGATCATTTTCTTACCAGGGAATGGGATTTTTTCTCCAGAAGACCTCTTGAAAGTGTTACCTATAATTTTTATAGAGCACTTGTAAACAATTATGAAATCATGCCTGAAAATGTCAGAGAAATGATGCCTTTCTTTATTATAAACAACTGGATTGAATCATACCAGACATTAAACGGGATCAGGCACGTTTTGAATACACTGAGTAAGCGCTCAACACTTCCGAACGAGACACGGTTTGCCATGCATGCACTTAAAAAGAATTACTATTCTCTCCAGGATGATTTCATGGAGTTTTTCCCGCAACTTATTGATTACGTTGAGAAAGATTTTGGTATTGAAATTTCGCACAGGATAACAATACCATTCTGATCAAACAAGGTATTCAGTACGGCTTGCATCAAGTCTCAAAAAGATAAACAAAAGGATAGTAAATCCCCATAAAGAGCTCCCTCCATAGCTTAAGAAAGGTAATGGAATCCCTATCACAGGTACAAGACCGATTGCCATCCCGATATTTAAAAAAATATGAGTAAACAGGATTGAAACAACACTGTATCCGTAAATCCTTGAAAAGTCAGACCGTTGCCGTTCAGCAAGTTTGATGAGTCTCAGAAGCAGAAACAAATAGATCCCGATTACTATACCTGAACCCATAAAACCCCATTCTTCTCCAATTGTACAGAAAATAAAATCTGAACTTTGTTTTGGAACAAATTTGAACTTGGTCTGGGTACCTTGCAGAAATCCCTTGCCATGAAATCCACCTGAACCTATGGAGATTATTGACTGGTTGACATTATATCCTGTTCCATGTGGATCTGATTTCAACCCAAGCAGAATGTTTACTCTATCCTTCTGATGAGTGGGAAGAAAATTATTAAATGTGTAATCAACAGAATTAATAAAGATAGTACTACCTACCAGAAAAAGATATATTATTAAGACAGACACAGCTCTCTTATTATAGATATAAATGGCATAAACTGCACCTGAAAGAATCATGGAGATAAATATGACCAGCTCATTACCAATGGATTTAAAAACATAATGATCAAGCAAATATAATATTACGGCAAAAAAAACGAATATTACAGTTCCCAGGAATACCAATTTCCATTTTCGTGTGGCAAACCAAACAAGAAAGACTGAAATACCTATTAATGCAATTGTAAGATAAAGATTGTTCGTAAGAAGAGTAAGAAAAAACAGAACTGCCATCAGTAACCCTGAAAAAAATATATATGGGCTCATCCCTTCCCTGAAGAGGACAATAAATAGTGAAAAATATACAATTGATGACCCCATATCAGGCTGTAATGCTGTTAGAAGTGCCGGGAAAAGGACTATTGCAGATGCCGGAGCTATCACTGATAATTGTGTTAATTCCTGTCTCTTGGTATTTAGATAACCCGCGAGGGCAAGTGCGGTTCCAAACTTTGCCAGTTCAGACGGTTGCAGACTAAAACCTCCAAATTCAAACCATGATTTTGCACCATTTATTTCCTTGCCGAAAAGAATCACAAGAATCAGAAGCAGCATACAGGCCCCATAAATGAACCAGGAGAAAAAGAAATAAAACCGGTTATCGATAATTACTATAAAAATAGCAATTACAAGCGATGCAACAATCCAGATAAATTGTTTCCCATAACGTTGTGACATGTCCATCAAACCTGAGTGCTCATCATTATAAACTGCAGCATAAATATTGACCCACCCCATTACAATAAGAAGTAGAAACAAGATTATGGAAATCTTGTCGATCCTGCTCCAGATATTATTACTGCGATCCACTAGTGCATTAGATTTAGGTTAAGCATGCTTTGTTCCCGGGTCTTATTTGTTACTTCACCTTTCAGGTATTTTTCAATCAGCAGACTGGCTATAGGAGCAGCATAAGTTGCACCAAAACCAGCATTTTCCACATAAACTGCAATTGCAATTTTCGGATTCTCTTTAGGGGCAAACGCGATAAAAACGGAGTGGTTTTTTCCATGAGGGTTTTGTGCTGTACCTGTCTTACCACATACGATGATATCTTTCATCGCAGCCACAGTGGATGTTCCTCCACTATTTACAGATGCTTCCATCCCCAAAACAATACTCTCAAAATTTGCAACATCGATACTTATATGATGCTTTGTTATGAAACGTTTATCGATTGAATGATCCGACCCGACTGACTTTATGATATGAGGAGTGAAATAATATCCACGGTTAGCTATGGCTGCGGTCATATTAGCCATCTGTAGTGGAGTTGCACCAACCTCACCCTGTCCGATTGCCATTGAGATTACAGTCAGGGCTTTCCATTTATTTTTACCATAATATTTATTAAAATACTCCGAAGTCGGAATAAAACCTGTGAGTTCATTTACAAAATCAGTTCCCAGCTTGTTACTAAAGCCGAATTCATTCAGGTAACCTTTCCATTTATCGTAAGCGTCAGAAATAGTATTATAGTATGGGTTTTCAAGAACTTTTCTATATGTCTGGCAAAAATATGCATTGCATGAGGTACCAATGGCTCCTACCAGACTAAGTGGAGATGGGTGTGAATGGCAAGCAACGAAAAGATAACCGTTGTGGCATGCAAAAAGAGTTGACGGTGTGATTACGCCTTCTTGTAATCCTATCAATCCATTTATCGGTTTAAAGGTGGATCCGGGTGGGTATGATGCCATCAGTGCCCTGTTAAACAATGGCTTTAAAGTGTCAGCGGAGAAAAGTGCATAGTTATCGGATCTTATTCTTCCTACAAGCAATGCCGGGTCATAGTTTGGTGAAGAAACAAGCGTAAGTACTTCGCCGGTTGTTGGCTCAATTGCAACTATACTACCTCTTTTGTTCTTCATAAGAAGCTCACCATATTCCTGAAGATCAAGATCTATCGAAGAAGAGATATTTGTTCCCTGAATAGCCAGCGTGTCCTTCTTCCCATCTTCATAAGAACCTTTTATACGGCTATAGACATCAACAAGAAAAATTTTCACACCACGCCTTCCACGCAGCTCTTTTTCATAAGCTTCTTCAATACCGCTCTTCCCGATA
This sequence comes from Bacteroidales bacterium, assembly GCA_025358645.1. Taxonomy (GTDB): domain Bacteria; phylum Bacteroidota; class Bacteroidia; order Bacteroidales; family VadinHA17; genus LD21. The sequence goes on along the minus strand of JANYIW010000100.1, from coordinate 63,852 downwards.
TAATCTCCGGACTTATAATATGGATCTTTCCTGGTTATCCCATCATCCACCTCACTTACGTATCCAAGTACATGTGAAGCAACAGGTTTTGAATATTTTCGAAGTGTACGCGGTTGTACGTAGAAGCCTGGATACATAAACATCTTTTCCTGAAACTTTGCATAAGTTTCATTCGAAACCTGTTTCAGAAATACCGAGGGGGCACGTCTGGAATAGTTTATAGCGATTCTCATCTGTTTTCTGAACAGATCGGATGAGATCCCAAGCAGGTCGCAAAACCCGGTTGTATCAAATTTTGTGGTCTGTGCAGGGACAACCATCAGATCATAAGCAGCCTGATTATAGACTATAAGTTTCCCATTCCTGTCGGAGATAAGACCGCGGGCTGGATATTGCGTTACATATCTCAGAACATTATTGTCGGCAGATAACCTATATGAGCTTTTTACGACCTGTATTATAAACAACCTGATCAACAAAACAAGAGATGCAAGCACTATAAGCGCCATTATAACATATTTCCTGTTTATGAATGAATCTTTCATAGTCCCTAATCAATTACTTTCCCCGCCTGTAAAATTCAATCAGAAGAATAAATGTCATGGAAAACAGTGTGCTCAACAATACTCTCAGCAAGGTTCTGAAGAAATCTGTAAACCTGAAGACTTCAAGGTAAAAAAGGGTAGTATGATGGACTAATACTATGAGTAATGTATAAGATAAGAACCATCTGAAGCCATATACCAGCATTGACGGATCAGGTCCGGATTCATATCCATCACTGGGAGATATAATTCTCAGAACATAAGGACGGACGAAACCGGCAAAAACTGTTGCAAAAGTATGCATTCCGGGTGAGCCTGAAAAGAAATCTATAATCAGTCCGGTTGCAAAAGACAACAGAAGCAATAACCAGGCGGGTATCTCAATTGGCAAAAGTAGAATAAACAATATATAAACATACGGGTTAACATATCCGCTGAACTGGATATTGTTAAATAGTAAAACCTGGAGCAGTATAAGCAATATAAATATCAGACCAAACCTTAAGATTGAATTGATCATTTAAATAATTTTTCAAGTTCGAGTTGCTCCGTTTTCTTCATATTACCGATGACATCCACAAAGTGTAATTTTTTAAAATCCGTCATGAGCAAAATAGAGATTTTATAGAAGTCTCCACCAAATTTCTCATAATCACGCACCGTACCAACCATAACTCCTTCGGGAAATATTGCCGAATAACCGGTAGCCTCAATCGTATCTCCGACATTTACAATAACATGCTGAGGTATTTCACTTAAGATGGCATACCTGTAATCCCTGCCATCCCAGTTCAGTGAACCGTAATAGCCATTTGATTTAATCCGTGCGCTTAATTTAAAATCGAGGTTAAGGACTGACATCGCCACAGAATAGTTTTTGGAACAACCAACAATCACTCCAGCAACACCACTTGCAGAAATGACAGCCATATCAACTTTTATACCCTGACTTTCTCCTTTATTAATCGTAAAAAAATTCTTTTGCCGGTTTATTGAATTTTCAATTACTTCTGCTGAAGTATGTAGATATTGCTGTTTATTTACAGAATCATTAACATTTAAAAAAAGCGAATTTTCTTTTCTGACCAATTTCCCGATACTGTTTTTCAGAGCAACATTTTCTGCTGCCAGGTTTTCATTTATCTCATGAAGACTAAGGTATGATGTCGTGTTATAAATCCTTGCCTCAATTCCGCGAGTCATTCCCCTTACACTATTCAAAAGACGTGAGTTATGGTAATTGTTCCCGGTAGTGAGCAAATAAAAAGCTATTCCTTCAAGAAAAAGAAAGATGATCAGGTTATTGTATCTGGCCAGAAAATTCAGCAGATTCCTCATTCACACCGTTAGATTATCTCATCAGGAATGGAAATTTATCAACATTTTTCAGGGCAACTCCGGTACCTCTTGCAACTGCATGTAACGGATCTTCAACTACATTAAATGGGATATTGATCTTATCAGTAAGTCTTTTGTCAAGACCTCTCAGCAAAGCGCCACCACCTGCCAGATAGATCCCTTTGTTAACTATATCAGCATAAAGTTCAGGAGGAGTCTGCTCGAGAACATTTAAAAGGGCTGCCTCTATCTTAGATAAAGATTTATCGAGACAATAAGCTATTTCCTGATAAGAAATTGGTATCTCGATCGGGAGAGCCGTCATTATATTTGGTCCTCTTACAACAAAATCTGCTGGAGGATTTTCTATATCCGGAAGAGCTGCTCCCACTCCTATCTTTATGTCTTCTGCAGTCCTTTCGCCAATTTTAATGTTATGCTGATGACGCATATACGCCTGAATATCAGCCGTAAACCCGTCACCTGCGATCCTTATTGATTTATTGCAAACGATACCACCGAGTGCAATTACAGCTATTTCGGTTGTCCCCCCGCCAATATCAATAACCATACAACCTTCCGGAGCTTCAACATCTAGACCTATGCCAATTGCTGCAGCCATCGGTTCATATATCATATAAACATCCCGTCCGCCGGCATGCTCTGATGAATCCCGCACAGCACGGATTTCCACTTCGGTACTGCCTGAAGGTATGCATACTACCATTTTAAGTGATGGGGAAAAAAGTTGGGGTCCTTTGTTAATCATTTTGATCATTCCCCTTATCATCAACTCGGCAGCATTGAAATCAGCGATTACACCATCGCGCAAGGGCCTGATAGTCTTAATGTTTTCATGAGTTTTACCATGCATCTGTCTCGCTTTCTCACCTATTGCAATCAACTTACCTGTATTCCTGTCAATTGCCACTATAGATGGTTCATCTACAACAATTTTATCATTGTGAATAATGATCGTGTTTGCTGTTCCTAGATCGATTGCAATCTCCTGTGTTAAAAATGAAAATAATCCCATTATATGAGCTAATTAATTTAATGTTTAAAATGTCTTATTCCTGTAAATACCATTGCGATTCCATTTGAAGAACAGTAGTCAATAGATTCCTGATCCCTGACAGATCCTCCGGGCTGCACAATGGCAGTAATCCCTGCTTTATGTGCGATCTCAACACTGTCGGCAAAAGGGAAAAAAGCATCGGAAGCTAAAACGGATCCTTTAAGATCAAACCCGAATGACTTTGCTTTTTCAATAGCCTGTTTCAATGCATCGACTCTGGAAGTTTGTCCTATGCCGCTGGCATATAACTGATTGTTTCTGGCAATTACAATAGCGTTTGATTTACTGTGCTTAACTATTATATTGGCAAATATCAGATCTTCATATTCAGCCGTTTGAGGAGTTCTTGTAGTAACCGGTTTCATCTGCTCTGCTGATTCTGTACTATTATCCCTCTCCTGCCAAAGCACGCCATTAAGCAGTGATCTGAACCCATAGTTACTCTTTTCAGAATTATTCCGGAGAAGAATTATTCTGTTCTTTTTATGTTTTAGAATTTTCAGTGAAGAGTCTGAAAACTCCGGAGCTATAATTATTTCAAAGAATAACTTATCTATCTCTGCTGCAGTCACTTCATCCACCGAAGTATTAGTAACAATAACGCCTCCATAAGCTGATACAGGATCACATGCCAGTGCATTAATCCATGCATCGATGGGATTTTTTCGTGAAGCAACTCCGCATGCGTTATTATGCTTTATGATAACATAAGTGGGTAATCTGAACTCGTCAATAAGACAGAGAGCGGCATCAAGGTCGAGCAGGTTATTGTATGAAATTTCTTTCCCATGAAGTTTCGAGAAAATCAGGTCGGTGTCGCCATAAAATATCCCTTTCTGATGTGGATTCTCACCGTAACGTAAAGGGTATGATATATTTATGCTTTCTCTGAATGCCGGAATTGAAGCCTCCCTGTTAAAATAGTTGAAAATGGCAGTATCGTAGTGCGAAGAGGTCTGAAATGCTTTAGCCGCGAATAACCTTCTTTCTGCAATTGATGTATGACCTTGTTTTTCTTTTAATAATTTAAGAAAATCTGAGTACAGTTCTCTTCCTGAAACAATAAGAACATCATTATAGTTTTTGGCGGCAGCTCTGATCAATGAGATACCGCCGATATCTATCTTCTCAATTATATCTTCTTCATTATCAGTTGATTTCATTGTTTCTTCAAATGGATAAAGGTCAACGATAACCAGGTCAATTTCAGGTATCTTGTAATCTCTGAGTTGTTTGAGGTCATCATTATTCTCCCGTCTGGCAAGAATCCCACCGAAAACAGAAGGGTGAAGTGTTTTTACTCTCCCTCCAAGAATAGAGGGATATGATGTCAGATCTTCGACTTTTTCAGCAGGGATATTCAGATCATTAATGAAACTAAAAGTACCTCCAGTTGAATAGATCTTCACATCCAATTCATGAAGAATTCTGACTATATCAGATAATCCTTCTTTATAAAAAACTGAAATCAGAGCACTTTTAATTCTTTTGTCACTCATTCTATGATAATTACGACCTTCGCTGATGTACTAATTCTGGCGTCTAAAAATAGATATTTTTTTAATATCCTCAATACATTATAATATATGATTCTTAGCGTTAAATGATTTTCGTACATTTGATCCTATATTAATAATATCACAAAAAAGTTATAAAATGTTTTTCAGGCTTCTTAGAGAGGGTTTTATTTTTGCCTATAAATCAGTTATTGTTAATAAGTTAAGGACCTTTCTCTCACTTTTCGGAATTACAATAGGGATTTTTTCAATTATTTCAGTCTTCACTGTACTCGACTGGATGGAGAAGGCAATACATGATTCAATTTCTTCTCTTGGTGATAATGTCATCTATGCCAGTAAATGGCCATGGGGCTTAAATACCAATCTCAACTGGTGGGATATAATCAAATATCCTTCTATCTCGAAATACGATTATCAGGCAGTTCTGGGCAGATCAACAAAAGCTTCAAACGCATGTTTCACTGTAACTCAGCCTGAAAAGATAAAATACCAGAAGAATCTGGCAAGTGATGTAGATGTATGGGCTGTTACACCTGAATTTGATAAGATCAGATCTTTTGAGGTTGAAAACGGACGCTACTTTTCTCCTGAAGAGGCAGAGTCTGGAAAAAACGTTGCAATAATAGGGGCAGTAATCGCAGAGAGATTGTTTAAGAAGGCTGATCCTGTTGGAAAACTAATAACTATAGCAGGTAAAAGAACAGCGGTTATCGGTGTTTTTAAAAAGGAAGGAAAAGGAGGAATAGGTGATACAGGTATGGATGAGGAAACTGTAGTTCCCTATAACTTTGGCAAGACATTCATAAACATGAAAAATAATTTCCTGAATGCCACATTGATGATCAAGGCTAAGGAAGGCGTTCCCATTCAGGAGCTAAGCGATGAAGCCACAATGATAATAAGATCTGCAAGAAGGCTGAGTCCGAATCAGACCGACAACTTCTCAATGAACAGGGCCAGCCTGATCACTCAGAGTTTCAGCGGAGTTTTTGCCGGAATAAATATCGGAGGGTGGGTTATAGGCGGATTTGCGATTCTAGTCGGCGGCTTCGGAATAGCTAATATTATGTTTGTCTCTGTCAGGGAAAGAACAAATATCATAGGTATTCAGAAAGCTCTTGGTGCCAAAAAATTCTTTATACTTCAACAATTCCTTGTTGAGTCGGTACTACTTTCTGTTATCGGCGGAATGCTCGGAGTTTTAATGATATTTATTGGCACTCTTGTTATAAATTACCTCTATGAACTGAATATGTACCTGACTTTATCTAATATGCTTCTTGCAATATTCATTTCAGGAATGATAGGTGTGGTGGCCGGTTATGCTCCTGCAAATACTGCTGCTAAAATGAACCCAGTTGAAGCTATAGGCTTCTCTTTCTGAACATGTTTTTTTGTCACTCACTACAAATAATCATTTTTAGTTCATTTGAATAGGCCATTGTTTCAGGTTTCTTATCTTTGCTTTTCGAAAAATAAAATTGATAAAAAACTATAGCATGTTTTTCAGGCTTTTTAAAGAGGGCTTCCTATTCGCCATTAACTCTGTTATTGTTAATAAGTTAAGGACTTTTCTCTCACTTTTCGGCATTACAATAGGGATCTTTTCGATTATTTCAGTCTTTACAGTACTCGACTGGATGGAAAAATCGATACGCGACAGCATTTCGTCACTTGGTGATAATGTAATATATGTTCAGAAATTCCCCTGGTCATTTGATCCTAATCTTGCATGGTGGGATATCATTAAGTGGCCTGCAATCTCGGACCGTGATTACCAGTCAATTTTAAAAAAATCGACCAAATCCGAAACAGCCTGTTTTGTGGCTTTTCAACCTGAAAAGATAAAATACAAGAAAAATATTACAAGCGATGTAAATGTTGCAGCAATAACCCTTGAGTTTCAGAATATCAGGTCATTTGAAATTGCCAAAGGCAGGTATTTTTCTCCCTTCGAAGCTTCTTCAGGAAAAAATGTTGCAATAATCGGATCAGAAATTGCCAGAAAATTATTTGAGAAAACAGAGCCTGTTGGCAAAGAAATAAGTATCGCAGGATTTAAAACCACAGTTATAGGTGTTTTAAAGAAGGAAGGAAAAGGAGGTATCAGCGATAATGGGCTGGATGAATTAACGCTTGTACCCATAAACTTTGGAAAAAGTTTTATCAATATGCGCAACAGGTTCATCGAGTCACAATTAATGATAAAAGCAAAACCAGGCGTTGCTATTCAGGAATTAAGTGATGAAACCACAATGATATTGAGAGCTGCCAGGAGTCTTCGTCCGGAAGAAACTTCAGATTTTTCGGTAAATAGGGCTAGTATGATATCACAGGGATTAGATTCTATTTTTGTCGCAATAAACATAGGAGGCTGGATTATCGGAGGATTTTCAATTCTTGTCGGTGGTTTTGGGATTGCAAATATTATGTTTGTTTCAGTAAAAGAACGTACCAATATTATTGGTATCCAGAAAGCGCTTGGAGCAAAGAGATTTTTTATACTTCAGCAATTTTTGGTAGAATCCATGCTGCTATCGATTTTAGGTGGATTACTCGGTGTATTTATGATATTTATTGGTACGCTGGTCATAAATTATCTCTGGGATCTGAATATGTATCTCACTGTTGGCAATATCTTTCTTGCAGTATTCATCTCCGGAATAATAGGTGTTATAGCAGGTTATGCCCCGGCAAATGCAGCTTCAAAAATGGATCCTGTTGAAGCTATAGGCTTCTCATTCTGATTTTATCCTATTCTCATCTATCCATCTGGTAAGCTGAACAAACTGATCAACAGAAAGTTGCTCGGGACGTAATCCGAATTCGTGGTAATCGTCCCGTTTCAATTCAAATGCAGCTCTTACTGAATTCCTTAATGTTTTCCTACGCTGATTAAAGCAGGCCTTCACTACTCTGAAAAACAATACCTCGTCACAATCGAGGTTCTTAACATCGTTTCGTATTAATCTGATTACTCCCGATTTTACTTTTGGCGGAGGTGAAAAAACATTCTCCGAAACCGTAAATAGATACTCCGTTTTATAAAAGGCCTGAAGAAGTACGCTCAAAATACCATAAGTTCTTGATCCGGGTCCGGCACAAATCCTCTCGGCAACTTCCTTCTGCAACATTCCTGCAATCTCAACTACCTTTTCCCTGTATTTCAATACCTTAAACATTATCTGTGTTGAAATATTATAGGGAAAATTACCTATTATTCCCATCTTTTCAGGAAAATGCTGATCAAGATCCATTGAAAGGAAATCTCCGGTGATCACATTATTCAATTCAGGAAAGTTTGCTTTAAGAAAATGAACTGATTCATTATCAATTTCAATAACATGGAAATCGGTAAATCTTCTTTCCATAAGGTATTCTGTGAGTATTCCCATCCCCGGACCAATCTCAAGGACAGTACTGTACCCTACACCTGTAAGTGAGTCCGCAATTTTTCGGGCAATCGTTTTATCTTTCAGAAAGTGTTGTCCAAGGTTTTTTTTGGGATAAACTCTTCTCCTTTGTTCCATATTTCCTAAATCATAGTAGTTTATTCTACAGGTATCATATTCATGTAGCACAGGGCTCTGTGCTCTTAAAACTGAAGAAGTTCCCTTCCGAACTTTCTCAGTATTGGCAATTTAAGTGATTCAAGAAATCTGATAAAACGCTTAAGAATATTATAATATAATGTCACAAACAGACTAAAGATCATAACCCAGACTATAGCCATGTTAAATATCAGAGTTTCTATTTTCAGGTTGCCAATTTGCTTATACGGAGCAAAAAAATGTGCACGACCAGATTTTGATCCTGGCGCCATAAAAATAGGATCAGCTTTTTGAATAAGCTCATTATCTGCATCGTATATTTTATTTGTAGCCAGCCTGTTAAGCACAACATTTGCGAGATTCTCATTATAGTTCTTAGCCCTCATTTCAATGAAACGATTCTCTCCCATCATGCTTGAAATCTTTTTGTACAACGAATCGCGTTCATAACTAATTACCCTGCTTTGTATTCTGAAAGAGGACCTTAAACTGTCAAGTACTGTTATTGCTTCCAATGCAACCGATTCATTGAATGCCTTATAATTCAAGTTGCTAATCCAATTCCCGGGTACAATTCCTGAAATAGATGATAGATATTTTATATGAAAATTAAGTTTTCTTAAATTTGCTTCAGTATCTTTTTTATAATCAGGGTTATTTCCTGCTGTCAGACAATTATCAACTTTTACTTTTAATGAGGGGATAAGAAATGAGGCATACCAGTCGTTCTGGCTTATTTCCATATCGTACCTGAAGAAGGGTTTTTCAAATCTATTGCTTTTAAACTGTTCAACACATAAAGCTTCATAAGCCCATCGCGTAACCATTATATCGCCCACTAATGGAACATAGATTTTTTTGCTGATTGATTTATGAAGGTCATCAAATTTTATCATGGCTCCGCCCAGCAGAAGCATTGGTACCAGGATAAGAGGAATGAGTATATAAATACTTACGGCAGTACGCATTCCGGCAGAGATATTCAATCCCAACATATTACCAAAACAGGCAGTTGAAAAAAGAATAATCCATTGCTGAAATAGCATGCCTTTTACGCCAAGTATTAAATTTGCAACCAGAACGAACGACAGCGATTGTATTGCCGATAGAGTAAACAGGAAGTTGATCTTTGAAATCAGATAACTTAATCTGCTCAGATTCAGGAATTTCTCACGTTCAAGAATTTTCCTGTCACGAAAAATCTCCTCGGCACTTACCGTTAGTCCTATAAACAATGAGACGATAACTGCCATGAAGAGGAAAATGGGATAATTCTTATTATTTGCGAAACTGTAGACCCCATTTTCGCTGAATTTTGAGATATATCCGAGAATGAATGCCAGTAGCGGAGCTTCAATAAGGTTAATTGTCATATACTGACGATCAGCGAGTTTCCTGGTAATGTTGCGCTTGATGAAGGTCCGGATCTGGTCAGATTTTTTAGGGACTCTGAAGTTGCTGGGGGGCATAACTGATTTGGAGGGCTTTTTCACCAAAACAGGCATCATCTTTTTCTTGTACTTTTCGTACCACTCCTTCGGACTGATCTGTCGCTCTTTCCCGGGATAGCCTGAATTATCAATAACCTTAACCTCAACAATATGCAGAATATTGTCAGTTTCAACATTTCCGCAATTCGGACACTCACTTTCAGCTGCATTTGCCTGTGAAGTTTCAGTTTTGAAATAAACCAGTGCTTCAACAGGATCGCCATCATAAATCATATAACCACCCTTGTCGAGCAGCCATAATTTGTCAAACATCTTAATAATATCCGACGAGGGTTGATGTATAATAGCAAAAACCAGTTTTCCGCTCAGTGACTGATTCCTGAGAAGGCTCATTACCTTTTCAGAGTCAAAGGAAGATAAACCGGAGGTCGGTTCATCAATAAACAATACAATAGGTTCGCGCATTAACTCGAGCCCGATGTTAAGCCGCTTTCTCTGACCTCCGCTCACTTTCTTATTCATTACATCTCCAACCTGCAGGTCTTTGATTTCATATAAGTCGAGATCCTGAAGAACCTTCTTAACAGTGTTTTTCAACTGCTCTTCATTATAATCACCAAAGCATAACCTGGCATTATAATAAAGATTCTGATATACAGTCAGCTCTTCGATAAGCATATCATCCTGAGGGACAAAACCAATCAGTCCTTTAAGCTCTTCCGAATCTTCATTAATATCGTATCCGTTAATATACACCTTCCCTGAGGTGGGTTTTATCTTGCCGTGCAGTAAATTAAGCATTGTGGTCTTACCGACTCCGCTTCCTCCCATTATACCTATCATGTTACCAGATTCGACCCTGAAATTCATTTTATGTAGTCCGTTATCGGAATTCTTGAATGAAAATTCGATTTCATGTCCTTCAAAGAATATCTTTTCAGGAAATTTTCTGGAAACAAATTTTTTATAAATTTTAGAATAGTAAATCGGATCAATTCCCTGTCCTTTTATATTTACTCCCCGGTCAAGAAGAAAGGGCCTGCAGGCAATAATATCCCTTCCTTTAAAATACAGAACAAGAGAGCCATCGTAGGTAAAAAGCAAGGTGCCGGTACTTTCAATATGCATTACAACAAGATGACCTCTAAACCCTTTTAATCTCATGTGACGCCACTTGTCGTAATTTTTATATATGCCTGATCCGGAAAATTCCGGATTATCACTTTCTATTATAAGAATACATTCAGGTGATACGTTATCATAAGACCTGCCAATCATGAAGGCAGTAGAATTATCATATTCCTTTTTTGAAATATTAAAAGTTCTTGCGACAATGTCGATAATGGTTTTTTCCTGTTCAGAGATCATTCCATCTTCAAATGCGAATTCAATCAATTGAAGAAAAACGATCATCCTCTCCTCAAGAAATAACCCTTTTTTTATTTGCCTGCATATATTTGTAATCTGAAATGAGATGAGAGATTCATCATCTGCCAGTTCCTCTTTATCAACACTCTTAAGTTCATTTGAATAGAACTCAAGATTATTCTCAAAGAGAGCATAGTATTCTTCTTCAAGCTCCCGGTTAAGATATCTCCGGAGATAACTGCGCAGAATTTTTTTGCCCCTTGATGATATTCCGGCAGGGTTGATGGTCGAAACAATGGCAAAAATATGAATTAAGGCGAGTAATACTGATTCCCTCATAAAAACATTAAATAAAAAAAAGACCGCAAAGTATGATTCTTTGCGGTCAAAGAATTATGTATTAATTACTTTACAATCTGTTCTCTGACATAAACAATAACCTTAGTTAAATCTTTAATATTCTGCTCGGTAAGACTTGTGCCAATTCCTTCATATACTTTTTTAACCGGATCAAGCAACTTTACGAAATCGCCAACACTTGGATCACTAAGGTACGGTTTCGTTATTTCGAGAAACATTTCAAATGACTTCTTTTGCTCAAGCAATACTCTTGAGATGCCTGCAACCTGGTACGCTGCCTCGGATACGTGTGTTGTAAGATACATACCTTCAACCCATGCTCCACCAACTACCAGAAGGGCTAATGGTTGCTGATCATTTTCACTAAGATATGCATAAGTATCATTAAATTCGGTTGTAAGTATTTTAACCAATTCATCCCTGTTATCAAAATTCTGTTTTATCCTGGTATATAAATCTTCATTATAAACTTTTGACATATTAAGTTCGTTGGAAAGAGACCTTATAACATCCAGGTACATGATTACTTCCTGTTGCTGATTATAAAGCGTTGCATAACTCAAATCGGCTCCAAAACCACCAAGGTTTATTGCCCTTGATTGACTACTGAAATACTTTTTAGAGTTTTCCACCGGATTTGTTATCCCGATTATATAACCTACCTGAAGCTCAGTAAGCATCTTAATAACCGCTGCCGATGTAGGCAAAGGGTAAACATTAGTCTCAATCTGACCTTCAATTGCCTTAACCTGTTCTTTTTCAACTTTTTTCTGTTGTTGCGAAGGTTTCTTGTCTTTGCATGAAACCAGACATGTGAAACTTATTATCAGCAATGGAAGTATAAAACCTGCAATAATCTTTTTCATATTGACAAAATTTAAAATTTTAAAAACTCATCCAAAAACGTTTATAAAAGTAGTAAATAATATTGAAAATACTTAGTGCCTTTAGTTTAGAACGCTTAAATTGACTGAAATTGTTATAAAATAAGTAAACTTTCAAATAAAGGCTGATTCATTTGCAGTACAACCCGGGTTTTTCAGCCCATCTGCGTATCTGTTTTTTATATATCTTTAAACCCCTGAAACCAGACAATTTTTTAGGATGTGGAATTTCGATGAATCTGCCGGCAGAGAGGGAACAGACTGCATAAAATATGACCGCCTGGAAGAGACTTTTGGTGTAAAAAATGTCATTCCTATGTGGGTGGCAGATATGGATTTTAAGTCCCCTGATTTTGTTGTAGAATCGCTTCAGAAGCGTCTTGAACATGAGATTTACGGTTACTCTTTCCGACCCGCCGAATATTTTCTGTCTATTATTAACTGGATCAAATGCAGACATAACTGGTCAGTCGAAAAAGACTGGATCTCGTTTAGTCCGGGTATCGTTCCTGCACTGAATTTCTGTACTCTGGCTTTTACCCATGCAGGTGATAGCATAATTGTTCAGCCGCCTGTATACTTTCCTTTCTTCTCAGCTGCAGAATCTCATGGTCGTAATCTGATTTATAACAGACTGATTGAGTCTGAGGGGAAATGGACCATGGATTATGATTCACTTATCGCCGGGATTGACAGCAAAACAAAAATGATAATTATATCTAATCCGCATAATCCGATTGGAAGAGTATGGACTCCAGAGGAACTAACTAACCTGGCTGATATTTGCCTGAAAAACAATATTCTGATCATTTCAGATGAGATACACTGCGATCTTGTTTTGCCTGGATTCACCCATACTCCTTTAGCATCTCTTTCTGAAAAAATAGCAGAGAATACAATTACTTTAATAGCTCCAAGCAAAACCTTTAATCTTGCCGGGCTCTCATCATCATCCGTCATTATTTCAAATCCTGATCTGAGAAAATCATTCAACCGGATCGTTGATAATCTTCATGTGGGAAGTGGTAATATATTCGGGACCACGGCTTCAATTGCTGCTTATACCAACGGGTATAAATGGCTCGATGAGCTGCTCGATTATATTGATCATAATGTTGAATTTGTGAAGGATTATTGCAGAGAAATGATCCCCGAAATCATAGCTGTTCAACCCGAAGCGACTTATATGATCTGGCTGGATTGCAGAAAATTTGGAATGACAGGAAAAGAGCTTCAGAATTTTTTTGTAACCAAAGCAGGTGTTGGTATGAATGAAGGGTCGACTTTTGGCCCGGGGGGAGAAGGATTTATGAGAATGAATCTTGGTACAACGAGACAGACAGTTACGAAAGCTATGGAACAGATTGAAAAGGCTGTTTCAACAATCAGATAAACAGAAATACTTAATATTTAATGAAAAACAGTATAAAGGTCAGGCTAACTCTGGAGGACGGAACAATTTATCACGGCAGGTCCTTCGGATCATGCATTCCAGCCGCAGGTGAGGTGGTTTTCAATACTGCTATGACTGGTTATCCTGAGAGCTTAACCGATCCATCCTACCGCGGTCAGATCCTGTGTCTTACTTATCCGCTTGTAGGCAATTATGGCGCACCCGGGAAAAGTGAAGAAAACGACCTGTACCGTTTTTATGAGTCCTCATCGATCCACATTTCCGGACTGATTGTATCCGATTACTCATTTGAATACAGCCATTGGAACGCCACCGAAAGTCTGGATGAGTGGCTGAAAAGAAATAATGTACCGGGAATCTATGGCATAGATACAAGAGCTCTTACAAAAAGAATTCGTGAAAAAGGCGCTATGCTTGGAAAAGTTGAACCCGAAGGAACAGAAACCGATTTTTATGACCCGAATAAAGTGAATCTTGTCGCTGAAGTCAGCACGCGTGAAAAAAAAATCTACGGCTCCGGAAAATATAAGATACTACTTGTCGACTGTGGAGTTAAGTATAACATTATCAGAAACCTGCTAAAAAGAGAAACCACAATAATAAGAGTACCATGGGACTATAATTATCATACTGAAGATTTTGACGGACTCTTCCTTTCCAATGGTCCGGGTGATCCCAAAATGTGCGGTCCCACAATCCAGAATATTGCAAAATCTTTTGCGGGTGATAAACCAGTTTTCGGTATTTGTCTTGGCAACCAGTTAATGGCCCTTGCTTCCGGCGCTGATACATATAAACTGAAATATGGACACAGAAGCCATAATCAGCCTGTTCTGCAGGTAGGTACCGATAAGGCTTACATTACTTCTCAAAACCATGGATTTGCAGTTGATAACAAAACACTTGGCCAGGATTGGGAACCCCTTTTTATCAATATAAATGACCAGACAAATGAAGGGATGAAACACAAGAAGAAACCTTTCTTCTCAACCCAGTTTCACCCTGAGGCATCAGGCGGACCTACAGACACTGATTATCTGTTTGATGTATTTATGGAGAATATTCGCAAATCAAAATAATTACCTTTCTTCTCCCTTAATTTTTACCCCCCAACCCCCCAAATGGGGGGCAAATAAGGAGATGTCACATAGAAGGGGTTTCACTTAGTCACATGCATCATCATCTTATCTGCCAGTTCAGATGCTGTTCTGTTTTTAAAGCTTTCCATCCTCTTCTCAAAAATTTCGGCTATCTCTTTATTACAAAGATTACCTATACTTCCTTCGTGAACATAATCTGACAATGATGTCTTTGAAAATGTAGAATTTTTCACCATTTCAGATACCGCTTTGTACGCATCTCTGAAGGGGATTCCCTGTTTAACCAACCTGTTTACCTCTTCAGTGCTGAAAATAGTGTTGTATAATGGATTCTCCGTTATGTTCTTCTTTATTATAATATTATTAAGCATTAAAAGCATTATTTCAATACACTCCCTCAACTCTCCGAACGCATCAAATATCAGCTGTTTAAGAAGTTGAAGATCTCTGTTGTATCCTGAAGGAAGGTTTGATGTCAGGATGGCTATCTGGTTTGGCAGGGATAGAAGGACATTGGACCTGGCTCTTATCAGTTCGAAAACATCGGGGTTTCTTTTCTGGGGCATTATACTTGAGCCTGTAATATATTCATCAGGGAAATCAATGAATCTGAATTCGGAAGTCATGTATAGACAGATATCCATAGAAAACCGTGAAAGAGTCTGTGCCACAGAAGCAAGAGCTGAGCCAATTGCCATTTCAATTTTGCCCCTGCTCAGGCTTGCATAAGCTGAGTTGTAGAGAAGATCATCAAATTCAAGTAGCTCCGATGTCAGTTTCCTGTTTATTGGTAATGTGGTTCCATACCCTGCAGCTGTCCCCAGAGGATTCTGATTATTAAGGGCCCGCGCTCCTGAAAGAAGAAGAACATCATCTGCCAGACATTCCGCATAAGCTCCGAACCACAAGCCAAACGACGAGACCATTGCAGGCTGCATATGAGTATAACCCGGTACAAGCACTGCTTTATGTTGTTCGCTCAAAGATTGTAACTTTGTAAACAACCTCCGGATCAGAACCGAAAGCTTGTCTATCTCCTCCCTCGTATAGAGACGAATATCGACCAGTACCTGATCGTTTCTTGATCGTCCGGTGTGAATTTTTTTACCTGTCGTACCGAGTATTGACGACATCTCCTTTTCAATCTGTGAATGGATATCCTCAACATCTTTTTCAATAACGAGGCTACCCTCCTCATCCCATACAAATAAAGAATGAAGGGCTTTTAACAATCCATTCTTTTCATCCTCTGAAATCAATCCAACGTTTTCCAGCATTATCACATGAGCCATTGAACCGATTATATCCCATTTTGTGAGAGCCAGATCGGTTTTTCTGTCTTTCCCTGCTGTAAATTCGATGATTGCAGGTTCGGGATTAATCCCTTTTTCCCAGAGTTTCATGATACTGTAGTATTATTAAATAACCTAAATATATAGTATGAATGAAAGATTATCATCATTTTTTCTGACTAGCTTCGACTATAGCTCTGTGAGCCATGAGTCTGATTGCATTAATCCTTATGAATCCTTTACTGTCAGTCTGATCAAATCCACCCTCAATATCCATGCTTGAAAGTTTTTTATTATAAAGTGAAGATGGTGATTCACGACCTTCTATGAGAACATTCCCTTTATAAAGACAGAGATGAACGCTGCCATCAATAAGCTCCTGACTCTTTTCTATAGCGGCCATAAGAAAATCCATTTCAGGACTGAACCAGAAACCATTATAGATAATCTCGGCAAATTTTGGGGTAAGCATGTTTACAAGTCGCATTACCTCTCTGTCCATAGCTATTCCTTCGATATCCTTATGAGCAATATGTAAAACTGTTGCAGCAGGAGTCTCATACACACCTCTCGATTTTATCCCTACGAAGCGGTTCTCCACCATATCCAGGAGGCCGATACCGTTTTTGCCTGCAAGTTCATTCAGATAAACAAACATATCATAAGAATCTTCCTTCACTGTTCCATCCTCTTTGTTGACAAGCTTAACAGGTATCCCGTTCTTAAAGTGAATGACTATCCGGGTTTCTTTATCGGGTGCATCCTGTGGCATTACCATCTTTTCCAGCATGCTCTTATGCAGAGTATACATCGGGTCTTCCAGAACTCCGGCTTCATGGCTGATATGCATGAGGTTATCATCCTCACTGTAAGGCTTATCGATGCTTGCTTTCACCGGGATCTTTTTTTCAGTTGCATACTTCAGAAGATCTGTTCTTCCTTTAAATGTTGCCAGGAACTCTTTATCTTTCCACGGGGAAATAACTTTAACTCCGGGCATCAGCGCATAATAACATAATTCGAATCTCACCTGATCATTGCCTTTACCCGTGGCGCCATGTGCAACCGCGTTGGCTCCTTCAGCTTTTGCAACTTCGATCTGCTTTTTTGCAATAAGCGGTCTTGCCAGTGCTGTGCCAAGCAGGTACCTGTCTTCATATATTGCGTTGGCCATTATGGCTTTAAGCACATAACCGTCAACAAATTCCCTTTTCAGGTCGGCTATAATCACTTTTGAAGCTCCAAGCAATAGCGCTTTTTTTCTGCATTCGTCAAAATTTTCGGCCTGACCCACATCAGCTATAAAAGCAATGACTTCATAATTCTTATCTATTAACCATTTAAGTATCACTGAAGTATCCAAACCTCCACTATATGCCAAAACGACTTTTTCTTTCATTGTTTTAATGTTTTATTTAGTATTTACATTTTGAATTTTACCCCTCAACCCCCCAAATGCCTGCCTGCCGGTAGGCAGGGGGGGCTTTTTCGTCTTCCCGCCTAAGCGGGATCTCCGGCTGCGTTCCGATTTTACTTTTATCTTCTTACTTCACCTCACCCCTCACACCTCATACCTCATACCTCATACCTCACACCTCAACCTCATACCTCATACCTCACACCTCACACTTCCTACTTCTTACTTCTTACTTTTAATCTGCTCATGTATCCCTGGTAAAATAATCTCCAGACAGGTATGAACCTGCGGGATAGTAACTCCGTCTCTGGGAATTACCAGAATCGTGTCGTCACCAGCTATTGTCCCTGCTATTTCAAATCTTCCTGCACCATCAATAAAAAAGGCTGTGTTACTTGCATTTCCGGGAATAGTTTTAATTACCATAAGTCCTTTTGCTTCAACTAAATCCCGTATAACTGGTACAATATTCAGTTTGAGTGAAGTTTTTTCCGAATTTCTGATATTTTCAGATAAAGAATACTTGTACCCTCCCGTACCGTCAGGTATTCGTCCAACACCTAACTGCCTTAAATTGCGGGATAGCGTAGCCTGAGTACAACTAATCCCTTTCCCTTTCAGTTTTTTAAGTAATTCTTCCTGAATTGATATATTTTCATCAGAAATAATTTTCTCTATTGCCAAAAGTCTTTTTGTTTTTTGCATATTTATGCATTTATTTTGCAAATATATTCATTTTTTCATTAACACCAAGCCAAATTAAAAAATTATATTATTTTTGAACCTCAAATCCGGATGATGAAAAATGTAGTAAAGAAGGTTTTAATCCTGGGGTCAGGAGCATTGAAAATCGGGGAAGCAGGTGAGTTTGATTACTCAGGCTCCCAGGCTTTGAAAGCATTAAAAGAAGAAGATGTCAGTACTGTTCTGATAAATCCCAATATTGCAACAGTTCAGACATCTGAAGAGCTGGCTGACAAGATCTATTTCCTTCCGGTTACTCCGTATTTTGTTGAAAAGGTGATTGCCATTGAAAGACCTGATGGTATTCTTCTATCGTTTGGGGGGCAGACAGCTCTCAATTGTGGAACAGAACTTTACAAAACCGGAGTTTTTGAAAAATATAGCGTTAAAGTACTTGGTACTCCTGTGACTGCTATTATGAATACCGAGGACAGGGAGCTCTTCGTAAAGAAACTTGATGAAATAGATGTTAAAACACCAAGTAGCATTGCAGCATTGGGAGTTAATGAAGCCATAGAAGCCGCGGATAAGCTCGGATACCCTGTCATCATCAGGGCAGCTTATACCCTTGGCGGCCAGGGAAGCGGTTTTGCATCGAATTCTGATGAACTACGAACTCTTGCATCCAAAGCTTTTTCCTATTCAAACCAGATCCTTGTTGAATCGTCCCTCAAAGGATGGAAAGAGGTTGAATATGAAGTTGTAAGGGATAAATACGATAATTGTATTACCGTATGTAACATGGAGAATTTCGATCCGCTTGGGATACACACGGGTGAAAGCATCGTTGTTGCACCATCCCAAACCCTTACTAACAGTGAATATCATAAACTCAGAGAACTTTCCATCAGAATTATCAGACATATTGGAATTGTAGGAGAATGCAATGTTCAGTATGCCCTTGCTCCTGATTCTGAAGACTACAGGGTCATTGAAGTCAATGCCCGTCTGTCGCGGTCAAGTGCTCTTGCTTCAAAAGCTACTGGTTATCCCCTGGCATTTATTGCAGCGAAACTCGCTATGGGTTACGGGCTTCACGAACTAAAAAATTCGGTTACCAAAAATACAACTGCCTGCTTCGAGCCGGCGCTTGATTATATCGTTTGCAAGATACCACGGTGGGACCTTAATAAGTTTGAAGGCGTATCACATCTGATCGGCAGCAGTATGAAGAGTGTAGGTGAAGTAATGGCTATCGGCAGAACATTCGAGGAGGTTATACAGAAGGGATTAAGGATGATCGGCCAGGGGATGCACGGATTTACAGGAAACCGGAATCTTGGTTTTGAAGATATTGAGAAGGAACTTGCCGAACCAACAGATATGAGGATCTTTTCAATTGCAGAAGCCCTTGAAATAGGGATGTCTGTTGACAGAATATATGAACTTACAAAAATTGATAAATGGTTTCTTTTCAAACTTAGAAATATTATCAGCATTAAAGATGAACTTAGTCAATATCATACTCTGGAATCTATCCCTACAGATCTCCTTTCACATTCCAAGATAAACGGGTTCAGCGATTTCCAGATTGCCAGGCATGTATTAAAATCGGGAGCCGATCAAATTAACAACGACCTGATGCTAGTCAGGAATTACAGGAAATCGTTAGGTATTGTTCCATACATTAAACAAATAGATACCCTTGCTGCTGAATACCCGGCTATAACAAATTACCTGTACCTTA
Source organism: Bacteroidales bacterium (assembly GCA_025358645.1). Taxonomy (GTDB): domain Bacteria; phylum Bacteroidota; class Bacteroidia; order Bacteroidales; family VadinHA17; genus LD21. The sequence goes on along the minus strand of JANYIW010000100.1, from coordinate 44,103 downwards.
CTTATAGTGGTTCGGAACACGATATTATATGTGAAACAGACAAAAAATCGGTGATTGTTTTGGGATCAGGGGCGTATAGGATTGGCTCGAGTGTTGAATTTGACTGGTGTTCAGTCAATGCCATTGATACAATAAAAAAAGAGGGCTTCAGATCCGTAATGATAAATTATAATCCTGAAACTGTCAGTACGGATTACGATATATGCGACAGACTCTATTTCGATGAACTTACTTTCGAAAGGGTACTCGATATAATTGAACTCGAAAATCCGGGTGGTGTTATTGTATCTGTTGGTGGTCAGATACCCAATAACCTGGCGATGAGGCTCTATAATGAAAAAGTACCTGTGCTAGGGACATCCCCTTTATCCATCGACAGGGCAGAGAACCGGCATAAATTTTCAGAAATGCTTGATATTTTGAAAGTTGACCAGCCAAGGTGGAAAGAATTATCCACAATAGATGATATTTTTGAATTTGTCGACCGGATAGGTTTCCCTGTTCTTATAAGACCATCTTATGTTCTGTCTGGAGCTGCGATGAATGTGGTTTCAAATAAAAATGAATTATCACATTACCTTAAACTTGCATCCCAGGTATCCAAACAATATCCTGTCGTTGTATCTGAGTTTATTGAGAATGCCAAGGAGATCGAGCTGGATGCAGTAGCCCGCGATGGTGAAATGATAGCCTATGCAATCAGTGAACATGTAGAATTTGCGGGGGTTCACTCAGGTGATGCAACAATGGTCTTCCCCGCCCAGAAGATATACTTTGAAACAGCCAGGCGTTTAAAACGAATTTCACGACAGATAGCTAAAGAACTGAATATTTCAGGACCATTTAACATCCAGTTCCTGGCAAAAGACAATGATATTAAAGTTATTGAATGCAACCTTCGTGCAAGCCGCAGCATGCCATTTGTTTCCAAAGTTCTCAAAACAAACCTTATAGAACTTGCTACAAAAGTTATGCTTGGCGTTCCGGTAGAGAAACCTGGCAAAACAGTATTTGATATTGATTATGTAGGAGTTAAAGCGCCTCAGTTCAGCTTCTCGCGTCTGGCAAAAGCCGACCCGGTACTTGGAGTCGATATGTCATCTACCGGAGAAGTCGGTTGTATAGGAGAAGGTTTCTATGAAGCTATACTTAAAGCTATGTTTTCTGTCGGTTACAGAGTCCCGAAAAAGAGTATTCTTCTTTCCACTGGTCCGGCCAGGTCTAAAGTTGAACTTCTTAACAGCGCCAAAGCGCTTCGCGAAAAAGGACATAAGCTTTATGCAACAAGAGGAACACAGCAGTTCCTCAAGAATGCGGGTGTTGAAGCACATGTGGCATACTGGCCAGATGAGAATAAATCACCCAACACAATAGATCTTATTAAATCGCGTGAGGTGGATCTTGTGGTAAACATACCTAAAGACCTCAGCGATAAAGAACTGAATAACGATTATACCATAAGAAGAAGTGCAGTGGATTATAATGTTCCTCTTATTACCAATGCCCGGCTTGCAAGTGCATTTATACTTGCTTTTTGTAAAATGAGCATAGACGACCTGGCAATCAAGAGCTGGGACAAATATAAATAAAGACAAAAGACAATCAGATATTATGATAACCATCCGTAAAGCAACACCCGAAGATGCATCAGTAATCATTGATTTCCAGCGGAAAATGGCCTGGGAAACAGAACAAATGACTCTTGTCGGGGAAGTAATTATTAAAGGGGTTAAAGCTGTTTTCGATGATTCCTTCCGCGGACAATATTGGGTTGCTGAAGATAACGGTATCATAGCAGCGTCATTGCTTATAACTTATGAATGGAGCGATTGGCGAAACTGTAATGTCTGGTGGTTTCAGTCAGTTTATGTTTTGCCGGAATTCAGGAGAACGGGTATTTTCAGGGCAATGTACCAGCATATAAAAAATGAAGCTGATGACCATAATATTGGTGGGCTTCGTCTTTATGTTGAGACGAATAATTTAAAAGCACAACACACTTATGAGGCTCTTGGGATGAAGAGCTTGCATTATAAAATGTATGAATGGATGAAAGAATAAGTTATGTATTGGCTACCTGCTATACTGATTCTTCCTTATTTTATTATCCTTCTTAAGCTTTACAGAAGTCTGCTCAAAATTGATTCCTTCAATACTTTAACCGATCCTGTAACATTTGTTTCGTTGGTTATTGCATGCCGCAACGAGCAGAAACACCTCCCATCTTTTTTAGTGAGTATTGCCCGCCAGAATTATCCGGACTATTTATTTGAGGTCATAATTGTTAATGATAAGTCCACAGACAATACCGTTGAAACGGTTTCATCTTTTAAAGGGATTAGAAATATTCTGACCTTAAATAATATAGGAGAAGGAAAAAAACAGGCTCTCAGAACCGGAATAATAGCAGCAAAAGGCAGTCTGATTATCACAACAGATGCAGACTGCAGGATGGGAAAAAACTGGATCAGAACAATTGCAGCATTTTATGAATTGAATAAACCGGATATGATTATTTCTCCTGTCAGGATAGAATCAGTCCCGGGACTATTCGGAAGATTTCAGGAACTCGAGTTTATGAGTCTGCAGGGAATTACCGCGGGGTCCGCACTTTTGGGAGAACCTGTTATGTGCAACGGTGCAAATCTCGCCTTTCCCAGAGAAGTTTATTTTCATCATTCAGAAAATCTGCATGATGAAATAAACTCGGGTGATGATATTTTTTTATTGCAAAGTCTGAAAAAAGGAACCCGGTCAAAAATATTATGGCTCGAATCGCCTGATGCAATGATAACAACAGAATCATCTCCAACATTCAGATCATTCCTGAAACAGAGAAGCAGGTGGATTTCAAAAGGGAAAACCTATAATGACACTTATACAATTGCCCTGGGAATTGTAACGTATGTTACAATCATTTTACAGATAGCTTATCTTTTCACCTCAATAATTAATCCGCATTTAATCCTGGTCTTCCTGACAATTTTAATTTTAAAATCAGTTCCGGATTTTTTAATCCTGATGAATACCTCAGGAAGATATGGTAAAAGAGACCTTATGAAGTATTTTTTGCCGGTTCAGATTATATATCCTTTTTATGTTCTCTCGGTAGTACTCTGCACATTTATATTTCCTGAGAAGAAGAATATTAATTCCCCATTTCCGAAAGAAATTTAATTCTCATCAGCCTGATCTCTTCTTCTTCAAATTCGTTGCCCAGTTCTTTAATTGCAGCATCAAGTGAATCAGATTCAGCCTCTTCCCTGAAATATGAATAAATATCGTGCTGACGTTCCTCATCAATAGTAGTATTTATATAATAATCGAGGTTTATCCGGGTTCCTGAATTTACTATAGCCTCAATATCTGAAATAAGTTCTGACATTTCCAGCCCTTTAGCTTCAGCAATATCTTCCAGGGGCCTTTTCATATCAATACTCTGGATGATATAGACTTTCATTCCAGATTTATTGACGACCGATTTAACAACCATATCCAGAGGTCTGATAATCTCTTTTTCCTCAACATATTTTTTGATTATCTCTACGAATTCCTCTCCATAGCGTTGCGCTTTTCCTGCTCCTACACCGGATATATTCTGAAGTTCATCAATAGTTATCGGGTATTGAATAGCCATATCTTCCAGAGAAGGATCCTGAAAAATCACAAACGGCGGGACCTCTTTTTGTTTCGAAAGTTTCTTACGCAGATCCCTGAGGATACTGAATAACTCCTCATCAACCACTGCTGTTCTGGCTCCAAAGGCATTTTCTTCATCAGTTGTATCAGCATAATCATGATCCTCTGCAAGCATGAATGAAGTAGGCTTTTCCAGAAACTCCATTCCTTTTGCTGTCAGTTTGAGAAGCCCATAATTCTCAATATCTTTGGTAAGGAATTTGGCGATGAGGGCCTGCCTGATGACCATATTCCAGAATTTTTCATCCTTATCTTCCCCAATGCCAAAAAACTCAATTTTATTATGCTTATAAGATTTTATTGCTGATGTAACTTTCCCTGAGAGTATATTAGCAATATGATCTGCTTTAAATTTCTCTTTTACGGCCAGAATAGTCTCCAGAACACTCACAACCGCTTCATTTCCCTCAAACTGCGATTTAGGATGGAGACAGTTATCGCAGGCTTCACAGTTTTCATTCAGATACTCTTCACCAAAATAATGCAGTAATAGTTTCCTTCTGCATACAGAGGATTCAGCATAGGAGACTGTTTCAAGAAGGAGTTGTTTCCCTATCTCCTGCTCAGCAATCGGTTTTCCTTGCATGAATTTCTCAAGTTTCAGAATATCATTGTAACTATAATAAGCTATACAGTTTCCTTCACCGCCATCACGTCCGGCCCGACCTGTCTCCTGGTAATACCCTTCCAGGCTTTTGGGTATATCATAATGAATTACGAACCTCACGTCAGGTTTATCGATCCCCATTCCAAATGCAATTGTAGCTACAATAATATCTGCCTCCTCCATAAGGAACTTGTCCTGGTTCAACGTACGCGTTGCCGAATCCATACCGGCGTGGTATGGCAGAGATTTAATTCCGTTTACCTTGAGGACTTCAGCTATCTCCTCTACCTTTTTGCGACTAAGACAATAAATAATTCCGGATTTTCCGGCATTATTCTTAATATATTTAATGATCTCCTTTGTTACATCCTGTTTGGATTTTACTTCATAATAAAGGTTAGGCCTGTTAAAAGATGATTTAAAGACCTCTGCATCAAGAATATTAAGGTTCTTCAGAATATCGTGCTGTACTTTTGGCGTAGCTGTTGCTGTCAGGGCTATAATTGGTGATCTGCCAATCATGTCAATTATAGGTCTTATTCTCCTGTATTCAGGTCTGAAATCGTGGCCCCACTCTGAAATACAATGAGCTTCGTCAATAGCATAAAAGGAAATATCTATGTTTTTAAGAAACTCAATATTCTCCTCTTTGGTAAGTGATTCGGGAGCAACATACAGAAGTTTCGCCTTTCCTGACAAAACATCTTTTTTTACCCTTGCTATCTCAGTCTTGGTAAGTGATGAATTAAGGAAATGTGCAACATCGTCGTCAGTGCTGAAGTTCCTCATAGCATCAACCTGATTTTTCATAAGTGCAATCAATGGAGAGATTACGATTGCGGTCCCCTTCTTCATAACTGCCGGCAACTGATAACAGAGCGACTTACCACCTCCTGTAGGCATAAGTACAAAAGTATCGTGCCCTGATAAGACATTCCTTATTATAGGCTCCTGATTACCTTTAAAAGTATTAAAACCAAAATACTTCTTCAAGTAGTCCTGTATAGTAGAATCGTTCAACATTTCCTTCCCCGAATGAAATTATTTACCAACTGCAAAGAATTTTGCTTTCCAGTTTATATAAAGTTAATAAATTTCTTAATCAAATAATATTTTTAATAATTAATTAACAAAAATGATCTTGAGTTATATGATTCAATGTATCTGAATATACCAGCTTAATCCGGCATTTTTACTTATAAATTGATTTCCCTGATGTACAACAATCAGTACCCCAACAGTTTTCATGATGGTTTTCAACTTCCATAACGCTAAAAGATTATTATTGTTTTGCAAAAGAAGATTTATCATCTTTACAGGCTGTATTTTATACTAATCAATTATAGGTTTCAATGGCAATATTTGGGGGAAAAAGGAAGAAGGGAGAAATGGAAATGTCATTCCTTCAACATCTCGAGGAATTAAGATGGCACATTATCCGTTCTATTTTAGCTATAGTATTCTTTATGATCATAGCTTTTATATTTAAAAACATTCTTTTCAATACGATAATTCTTGGCCCCAAAAACCCCGGGTTTATTACCAATCGATTACTTTGCGAGCTTGGGGAATATCTTAAAACCACCGCATTATGTATTAATACCAAACCATTAAATCTCATCAGCATAAAAATGTCGGGACAGATTACAACTCACATAACTGCGGCCATGGTTGCCGGACTGATTCTTGCATTTCCGGTTATACTCTGGGAGTTCTGGCAATTTTTTAAACCAGCCCTCAAACCTAACGAAGCACGATATGCAAGAGGTGCTGTAGTCGCAGCTTCAATGTTATTTTTTATCGGGGTTCTCTTCGGATATTTTATGCTTGCTCCACTTTCAATACATTTTCTCAGCTCTTATGAAGTTGATCCTCAGGTTGTGAATCAGATCAATATAAGGTCATATATTGGTACTCTCACATCCGTATGTCTTGCTACTGGATTAGTTTTTGAGCTGCCGATAATAGCTTTCTTCCTCACGAAAATAGGTATTATTACACCAACCTTCATGAGGAAATACAGGAAACATGCGATCGTGGTTATCTTTATAATTGCTGCAATAATAACTCCCCCTGATGTCTTTTCCCAGACACTTGTCGCTATTCCATTACTTATTCTATACGAGGTAAGTATTTTAATTTCGTCCAGGGTCATGAAGCAAAAAGAAAAAGATCGCGCTGAATTCTTTGATGAGGATAAAAAAACCGAAACGGTAACAACATAGTATTTTAAATGAAACTGCACACTGAAAATCTTGTAAAAAAATATCGCAACAGGACAGTTGTTGACCATGTTTCTGTTGAAGTTGAACAGGGTGAAATAGTCGGATTACTCGGGCCAAACGGAGCCGGCAAGACTACAACTTTTTACATGATTGTTGGTTTAATACGACCGAGAGAAGGGAAAATATTTCTTGATCAGGAGGAAATAACAACCCTTCCGGTTTATAAACGGGCTAGAAAAGGTATCGGTTATCTTGCACAGGAACCCTCAGTATTCAGGACTATGTCAGTTGAAGACAACATTAAGGCAGTACTTGAAATGTCAGGCTTTCCCAAACTGGAGCAAGAAGAAAGACTCGAAACTCTTCTGAGTGAATTCGGATTGCAAAAAATAAGGGCAAGTAAAGGGATCCAGCTTTCCGGCGGAGAAAGAAGACGCACTGAAATTGCCCGGGCTCTTGCGCTTAAACCGAAATTTATTTTACTCGACGAACCCTTTGCAGGAGTCGATCCTATTGCTGTAGAGGATATTCAGGAGATTGTTTCAAAACTCAGGGATAAAAATATAGGAATTCTTATTACCGATCATAACGTTCATGAGACACTTTCAATTACCGATCGGGCCTACCTTCTTTTCGAGGGACGCATACTTAAATCAGGCACATCTGCTCAATTGGCAGATGATGAGCATGTAAGAAAAGTCTATCTCGGAAAGAACTTTGAACTTCGCAGGTAACAGAATCAATTTGTTTTCATAATAAATTATTATACTTTTGCGTGGAATTTTATCGCGGATGTGTCGTAATTGGTAGCCGAGCAAGACTTAGGATCTTGTGTCTTCGTGACGTGGGGGTTCGAGTCCCTTCATCCGCACAAAAATGTCAAGCCGCCCGTAACCTCTCTAAAAGTGAGTTATGGCGGTTTTTTTAACTAGGCAATAAACAACAATTAAAATGAATATTACCAGAGAAAACATCGATGATCTGAATGCTGTTTTAAAGGTTAAGATCGGGAAATCCGATTATCAGGATAAGGTTGAAACAGTATTAAAGGATTACAGGAAAAAAGCAACAATAAAAGGATTCCGTCCGGGAATGGTTCCCATTGGACTTATAAAAAAAATGTACGGCAGAGCTGTTCAGATTGATGAAATTAATAAGGTTGTTACAGATAATATTCAGAAATACCTTGCTGATGAGAAACTTGAAATTCTTGGTGATCCGCTTCCAAAAGCAGATGAAAAGGAAATAATTGATTTCGATACCCAGGAAGACTTTACTTTTTCATTTGAAGTCGGACTTACTCCACCGGTTGAACTTAAGCTTTCGAAAAAAAATAAAGTTAATCAGTATGAGATAATCATCGATGAAAAGATGAGGAACGATTATCTCGATAATTATACCCGCCGGTATGGTGAATTAAATAAAGCTGAACTGACTGAAGAGAAAGATGTAATAAAAGGAAAAATTGAAGCAATTGATATTAATGGCAACGCGGTACCTGAAGGTCATGCCGTTGAAGATACTTCGCTCGGTATCGATATAATCAAAGATAAGAAAATAAAAAAAGCGTTTATAGGTAAAAATATTGGCGATTCAATTGACTTTGATCTGAAGAAAGCATACCCAAACAATACTGAAATAGCAGGGATATTACATAAGAAGAAGGAAGAGGTTGAGGATCTGGAGGGAAATTTCAGATTTACAATAAATGAAATAAGCCGGTTTCATCCGGCAAAACTGGGAAAAGAACTTTTCGACAAGATCTTTGGTGAAGGTGTCGTGAACACGGAAGCGGAATTCATGAAAAAGATTGAGGAGGAGATCGCAGTTAATCTGAAACGTGAGAGCGACTTTAAACTCATGATGGATATTAAAAGCCTGGCAATGGAAAAAACCGATTTTCAACTCCCTGAAGAGTTCCTGAAAAGATGGCTGCTCAGGGTCAATGAAAAAGCCACCGTTGAACAAATTGATAAAGAATTCGACAGTTTCAGAAAAGACCTTAAATGGCAACTGGTAAGAAACAAAGTTGCACGCGACAATGAAGTAAAAATCAGTGAGGAAGAATTACAGAAAGAGTCGGAAAATATAACCAGACATCAGTTCCAGCAATATGGCTTGTTCTATGCTACTGATGAACAAATTGCTAAATATGCAATGGAGTCTCTTAAAAGAGAAGAAGATGCAAAAAGGATAACCGATAAGATCCTTGAGGAGAAGGTTATTGTTCTTATGAAGGAACTGGTAATGCTTGAAAACAAGGATGTTACAGTTGAAGAATTTAATAAGCTTTTTGAGTCGTGATCAACATCTTGCTATGATTTATTTTTATTTTATTATCTTTGCCTGTTAATTTTTAATGCTAAATATATGAGTATTCTTGACGATTTTGGAAAGTATGCTAAAAGCAAACGCGGAGTCAGTAGTCTGAGTCTGCACAAGTACGCCTCCGTTTTTGGAAGCTATATCTCCCCGACTATTATTGAAGAGAGACAATTAAATATTGCATCAATGGACGTCTTTTCACGTCTGATGATGGACAGGATAATTTTTCTCGGATTACCCATTGATGACTATGTAGCTAATATTATACAGGCACAGTTACTTTATCTCGATTCATCTGATCCGGGAAAAGATATTCAGATCTATTTCAATACTCCTGGAGGATCAGTAAATGCAGGTTTGGGGATATACGATACAATGCAGTATATTTCTGCCGACATTGCCACTATTTGTACCGGGATGGCTGCTTCAATGGGCGCTATTCTTCTTACTGCCGGCAAAAAAGGAAAAAGATCTGCTCTTAAACATTCAAGAATAATGATACATCAACCTATGGGTGGTGCAGAAGGAGTGGCTTCAGATATAGAAATTACAGTTCGCGAAATCGTAAAACTTAAGAGAGAACTTTACGAGATAATTGCACTTCATACCGGAAATTCAGTTGAAAAAGTTGAAAAAGATTCTGACAGAGACTATTGGATGACATCCCAGGAGGCCAAAGATTATGGGATGATCGATGAGATCTTGCAGAAAAATCAAAAATAGTTTAAAATGGATAAATGTTCATTTTGCGGCAGAACCAAGAAAGAGGCCAACATGCTTATTGCAGGTCTCGAGGGCCATATTTGTGACCACTGTATTGAACAGGCTCACAGCATCCTGAACGAAGAACTGGGCAGTAAAAAGAATCTACCATTTGATACTATCAATCTTCTTAAGCCAACAGAAATTAAGAAATTTCTCGACCAGTATGTAATTGGTCAGGATATGGCAAAAAAGATAATCTCTGTAGCCGTATACAACCATTACAAAAGGTTAATGCAAAAACTTGATGCTGACGATATTGAAATTGAAAAATCAAACATTATTCTCGTTGGTGAGACAGGTACGGGGAAGACTCTTCTTGCCAGAACTGTTGCCAAAATGCTACATGTTCCATTTACAATTGTTGACGCAACAGTATTGACTGAGGCCGGTTATGTAGGTGAAGATATTGAAAGTCTGCTGACCCGTTTGCTGCAAAACGCAGATTATGACGTTAAAGCAGCAGAGAAGGGCATAGTATTTATCGACGAAATAGACAAGATCGCAAGGAAAGGGGACAATCCTTCCATAACCCGCGACGTATCAGGAGAAGGCGTTCAGCAGGGTCTTCTGAAATTACTTGAGGGCTCTATAGTAAATGTTCCGCCACAAGGCGGACGGAAACATCCTGAACAGAAAATGATCCCTGTAGATACAAAAAATATTCTTTTTATCTGCGGTGGAGCGTTTGAAGGTATTGACAAAAAAATCGCACAACGCCTTAATACTCAGATTGTTGGTTTTGGCGCTTCAAAAATCCGTGAAAAAGTGGATAAAACCAATCTGCTTCAATATATAGCACCACAGGATTTAAGATCATTCGGACTCATACCTGAAATAATCGGAAGGTTGCCAGTGCTTACACATCTCAACCCTCTGGACAAAGAAACTCTAAGAGCAATACTTACGGAACCCAAAAACGCATTGGTGAAGCAGTATATTAAGCTTTTCCGAATGGACAATATTGATCTCACTTTTGGAGAAGGTGTTCTTGATTACATTGTTGATAAAGCAATTGAATTCAAACTCGGAGCCCGCGGATTAAGATCTATTTGTGAAACGATCATGCTCGATGCCATGTTTGAAATGCCATCTGTTGATACCAATGAACTTGAAATAACAATTGACTATGCGAACCGGAAGCTAGAAAGAATAAACCTTAAGGTACTGAAGGCATCGTAAAGAGATTAAAATAAAAGGGAAATTAAAAAAGCAGGGACGTTGCATGGACGTCCCTGCTTTTTTTATCACAGTTTTTTTATCTGTTCCACATACTGCGGTGCTTGTTCTTAAGAAGTATCTCTTTTGATACACCATCTCTTGTAACAATAGCTTTGGCATCACAATCACCGGTACCATAATCCAGCAGAACAGGAGTCTTCCCGGTTCTTTCAATTTTAACTACTCCGCTGACAATAAATCTGCATGCACGGGTCGAGTGCAAAGCTGTCAGGATAGTGTTGGTATAGGCAACTCCATCGATATTTTTGCCTGTTGAAGTCCCGGTAATCAGCCATTCATCATCCCAGATGCTTTTGGTAAGAAGTCCGGCTATCCATTCCCTCTGATGGTCAGTTGTTCGTTCCATTGTTTTTCCGTCAGGAAGTGTTAGTTTACCATCTGTCAACTTAACCGATATGACAAGATTCTGATTACTGTTATAACCCATGTTCTCAAGTACTTTTGTACCCTCAACTTTAATACCATTAAAGAAATAGTTTACAAATGTGACAGTCCTTTTAGATCCTGACTGCAGACGAGGACCGGTTACTTCAATAACGATCTTCCCCGAACGTACATTGTCGTTTGTTCCTGTGCAGGATGTCCCATAATCAACAGTAACTATCTTTGGCCAGAGATCAGCACCAGGACGTGTGATCGTGATAATTGGACACGAGTCTCCCTTAACGGTTAATGATCTTGCATCTATACTCTTTCCCATCTGGTCAAGAATAATCGTTGCATTATCAGCTGTGCTGAAGACATCCGCAAAAACCACATCGGTTACAGCATCATCATCTGCAAGGTTCAGACTTGTCTGGTCAATAACGGATGAAGAAGAATCTTTCTTACATGATGAGAAAGAAAGCACTGCCAGGGCAGTTATCATCATTAAAAATTTTGTTTTCATAAAGCTTGATTTTAATTTTTAAATTCGATTAACAACTTTTAGATGAAGGAAAATCCAAAAGGTTTAATGAAGAGGAAAAAATAAATTAAAATCGGGAATATTTTATTTTATGGAACCGCTCTACGGTTCTTCCATGGAGCGGTTTTATCAATTATTGCCTGATTCTATTTTTCCTTTCGTATACCATATATGTGTATGGAATGCCGTTAGTCTCGGTAGCCTTAAACTCCTCTTTTTCTACGATCTCCCAGACACCCGGGTCAATTTCAGGAAAATAAATATCGGCCGGAGCTTTTCTATGAACATGTGTAATAAAAAGACGATCTGCGATCGGCATGAACTGACGGTAAATACTCCCTCCCCCTATTATAAATATTTCTTCATTTTTTTCAGTTTTGTTAAGCGCATCGTCGATAGAATATGCGGTTACTGAATTTTCAATAGATTCCTGGAGGTTATCAGTGAGAACAATGTTCTTACGTCCCGGAAGTGGCCTAAGGGGTAACGATTCCCATGTTTTTTTCCCCATAATTACTGTGTTACCTGACGTCAGCCGTTTAAACCGCTTCAGATCTTCGGAAATATGCCATAAAAGCTCATTATCCTTTCCAATTCCCCAATCTTCAGAAACAGCAACTATAATTGATATCATACTATAAATTTTAAACTGAAATATCACCTTTTATATGAGGGTGGAAAACATAATCCGACAGAGTGAAGTCCTCGTAACTGAATTTGAGGATATCAGTTATTTCAGGATTAATTCTCATTACCGGCAGCCTAAAGGGTTCCCGTGTAAGTTGAAGTTTTACCTGTTCAATATGATTGAGGTAAATATGTGCATCGCCCAGGGTGTGAATAAATTCTCCTGGCTTCAGTCCTGTAACCTGTGCTACCATAAGTGTTAACAGAGAATAGGAAGCAATATTAAACGGTACTCCAAGAAAAATATCAGCGCTCCTCTGATAAAGCTGGCACGATAACCTCCCTCCTGCAACATAGAACTGGAATAAAATATGACATGGAGGAAGAGCCATTTTATCTAATTCACCAACATTCCAGGCGCTGACAATATGCCTGCGTGAGTCAGGCGATTTCTTAATCGAGCTGATAACGTTTCCAAGTTGATCCACCTTTTGTCCATCCCTGGAAGGCCATGAACGCCACTGGTATCCATAAACAGGACCAAGATTTCCATCTTTATCAGCCCACTCGTTCCAAATCTTTACTCCATTATCAGTCAGGTATTTAGTGTTAGTATTCCCAGAAATAAACCAGAGTAATTCATGTATAATAGATTTGACATGGAGCTTTTTTGTTGTCAGAAGAGGAAACCCGTCTTCAAGGTTAAATCTCATCTGATAACCAAATACACTTATTGTTCCGGTGCCTGTTCTGTCTTTTTTTTCAGTTCCGGTTTTCATTACATGATCAAGAAGATCAAGATATTGCCTCATAAGAGTTACCTGGATTTATTATTCGGGAGAAATTTTTGCTGCCCATCCGCCACCTGGCGCGAGATGAATTTTCATCTTATCTCCCGACTTTACATTGGTTTTCAGATGTTTATAATCCTCTGCATACCTGTCGGCATTAACTCCGTCCTGAAATATATCCATAGAGTATTTTCCGACTGGGAGAAATGAAAGATCGAGGTCCATATCGCGACTTGTCCAGTCTGTAAGTGCTCCTACAAACCAATCTTTTCCTGATCTTCTTGCCAGCAATAGATAATCGCCAACTTTACCATCAATGCCAATAATATCATCCCAAACAACAGGAATATTCACAATATAATCGGTTGATTCCTGTTCTTTCATATAGTTGGAAGGGCTGTCTGAGAGCATCTGCAATGGACTTTCATAAATTATGTACAATGCAACCTGGTGTGCTCTTGTTCCCTGGCTCTGAGGACGAGTAAAATTTGGGCTAAAATTGGCTTTGTCCATATTTACCATAGCCCCCGGGGTATAATCCATCGGACCCGCCACCATTCGTGTAAACGGGATTGTTACATCATGATCCGGATTAATATCTTTGCTCCATTTATCATTCTCCATTCCTTTTACCCCTTCACGAGTTAGAGCATTTGGCCAGGTACGTCCAATACCATCAGGTTTATATGCCCCATGGAAATCAATCAGCAGATGATGTTCTGCAGTTTTCCTTGCAGCTTCGAGGTAAAAATTAACAACTTTCTGATCATCCCTCTGCATAAAATCGACTTTAACACCTTTTACACCCCATTTCTCATAAAGAGCTACTGCCTCATCAATTTTATCCCAGAATGTTTTCCATACGACCCATAGGATAACTCCAACATGTTTCTTTTCAGCATATTGGCAAAGTTCGGTGATATTAATTTCAGGTATTGATTCCAAAACTGTACCGGATTTATACCAGCCTTCATCGAGAATGATATATTCTATCTTGTTCTTAGAAGCAAAATCAATATAATATTTATAAGTGTCGTTGTTAATACCTGCTCTGAAATCAACACCATACAAATTGTTTGCATTCCACCAGTCCCATGCTACATGTCCCGGTTTTATCCATTTTGTATCTGCTATTTTGTTGGGCTGTGCAAGCTTGAAAACCAGATCACTCTCAAGTAATTTAGCATCATTTGAAGCGATTACAAATGCTCTCCACGGAAATGTACGTGTACCTTTTGTTTTTGCTATATAATCTTTTGTACTTGCTATATGCAAGTCACGATCGCCGGTAAGCTTCTCAGTTTCAGGATATCTTGACCATGTACCAGATATTTTTCCTGATCCTCCGCCAACAAGCCACATACCCGGGTAATCCTCAATATCAGATTCGGTAACCAGCACATCAACACCGTTTATCTGGAAAAGGGTAGGCAGACTGGCAAGATGTTTATCGACAATTGTGTCGAGGGTAGAATAGATAAATGTCCTCTCGTTATGCGACATAAAACTGGTCTCAAGTGGATACCATGAGTGTGATCCCAGCGGGAAAATAAATTCAGAGATTTCATTTTTTATAGTGATCTCATCTTTCAATGAGGTTACAAATCTGTAAGCAACGCCATCGTTGTAAGCTTTGAACTGAAGAGAAAATTCTGAATTGAAAGTGATTGTCAGGATATTGCAGTTATCATTGATCTCTGATTTTTTATTTGCCACCACCGGTTTGATTATATCATTCAGCTTGCTGAATACTACTTTTCTTATCTTTTCATTTTCTCCAAGCACCATTCCGTTTGCAAGGATCATTGCGATTTTTGAATTGTTTATTATCTCTTTACCTTCACGCGTAGCATACCATTTTATATCAGTTCCCACACTTACTGTCAGTGAGATTTTACCATCGGGCGAACTGACCTTATACTCTTTTGCAATTGAATAAGATACAGTCAGCACAGATAAAAGAGCCCATAATAATGTTCTTTTCATTCTGGAAAATTTATAATTATTATTTCAAAATTCTGATTAACTGGTTATAGCTTTTTTTTCTTTCTTTTATCGATCTCATCCCGCACAGCTGCAGCACGTTCATAGTCCTCGGTCTTGATGGCTTCATCGATCATTTTATAGAGTTCCTCGTCAGAAAAAGTACCATATTTGGTATTTTCAGCTTCGAAAAAACTTTCAACTTCATTAACAGGTGATATTTCGCTATCCGCAGGATTAACTGTTATACCTGCTTTCTTAAGGATTTCTTCTGTTATATATATAGGACAACCAAATCTCAACGCAATTGCAACAGCATCGGATGTTCGGCTGTCTATTGAATATTCCTTTTCTCCATTATTACAAACAAGCTTTGAGAAGAATACACCTTCTTCGAGTTTGTAAATCATAACCTCAATAACCGATATGTTAAATTCATCAGCAAATTTTTTAAAAAGGTCATGAGTTAATGGACGCGGAGGATCCAGATTCTCAAGTTTTATTACAATTGCCTGTGCTTCAAAGCCCCCTATAATAATAGGTATCCTTCTCTCTCCGTTTTCCTCTATCAATATCAAAGCATAAGCTCCGGATTGAGTCTGGCTGTATGAAATCCCCATTACTTTTAGCTTTACTCTCTTCATATCAATTGTTTATGAGCCAAAGAAATAACCGGTTTTTGTTGCATCTGGCAAATATAAAGATATTCGAACTAACACTAATAGTGAGAATATTCTTTTTATCAACATCTTTACAATAAAACCCTCTTCTTTGTTCATTCATTATCTCAGGAAATACAGGAAGTTCAGACTATCTGATCACTAATTAGTAAGTGGCTATAAAAAATTAGCCCTATTGGTTTGAAAATAATCTAATTTTCATATCTTTGCAGTCCAATTTTGGATAAATCCACAGGGGCAACAGAAAGCTATACGATCGAATGATTATATACGCCTCACGGAGTAACGTAAAAAATAGATAAGATGTACGCAATCGTAGAAATTGCAGGTCAGCAGTTTAAAGTTGAGCACGGCAAGAAGATTTTTGTTCACAGGCTGGAATTTGAAGAGGGAAAAGAAGTCGAATTTGACAAGGTACTTTTAATAGAGGATGAAGGTAAAATAACCATCGGAGAACCTACAATTAAAGACGCTGTTATCGGAGGAAAGATTCTCGACAATCAGGTTAGAGGTGATAAGGTAATTGTTTTCAAGAAAAAAAGAAAAAAAGGTTACAGAGTTAAAAACGGGCACCGTCAGAACTTCACTGAAGTTGAAATCATAAGCATAAACGGTAAAAGTTCACCAAAAAAAGCTGTAACGAAAAAGGCAGAATCTAAAGTAGCTGGTACCACTGTGGATGAAGAAACCACAAAGGGAAAGAAAGCTGCTAAGAAACCCGTTGCTGCGAAAAAAGAAGCTCCTGTAAAGAAAACAGTAAAAAAAGTTGCAGAAAAGAAACCGGCTGTGAAAAAGCCTGCTGCAAAGAAAACAGCGAAAAGCAAATAATAATTAATTGAAAGTTTAAGAAAATAAAAATATAAAATTATGGCACACAAGAAAGGGGCGGGTAGTTCACGTAACGGTCGCGATTCGGAAAGTAAACGATTGGGAGTGAAACTCTTCGGCGGCCAGGTAGCTAAAGCAGGCAACATTATTGTTCGCCAGAGAGGAACAAAACATAATCCGGGACTTAATGTCGGACTCGGAAAAGATCATACACTTTTTGCACTTGCTGCAGGAGAAGTCGAGTTCAAAAGGAAAAAAGATAATAAGACTTATGTATCGGTTAAGCCGGTAACTGAATAAGAGATTATCTTAAAGAATCAGACTCCTGAAATTCTTTTCTCCTACAGGAAAGCATTATCGGGAGTTTTTTAATATTTTTACAGCAGGCTGCATCGCCTGCTTTTTTTATTAATTCATAACTGCTTATGTTACCAATAAACCTTATCCGCGAAAAGAGAGAATTTATTATTGAAAGGTTGAAAGTTAAAAACTTTGAAGCAGAGGAAATAATTAACAAAATTCTTAAACTCGATTCTTCACGAAGAGAAATACAATCAAAAACTGATTTACTGCAGGGAGAAATGAACCGTATCTCCAAAGAGATAGGCTCTCTGATGAAGGATGGAAAACGGGATGAAGCTAATGCTTCAAAGGAAGCAACGTATTCGCTTAAAGAAGAAATCAAGGTCCTTACCGATAAACTGGTTCCTATCGATATTGACCTGAGAAATGAGATTATAAGACTTCCAAACCTGCCGCACGAATCTGTTCCGGGAGGTCATGGAGCTGACGATAATATAAAGGTAAGAGAAGGTGGAATCATGCCGGTTGTTTCTGAAACAGCACTCCCCCACTGGGATCTGATTAAGAAATATGATATTATTGATTTTGATCTGGGTATTAAACTTACAGGTGCAGGATTTCCGGTTTACAAAGGGAAAGGTGCAAAACTGCAAAGGGCTCTCATCAGTTTCTTTCTCGATGAAGGAGAAAAAGCCGGCTACCTGGAGGTGATGCCGCCACTTATGGTTAATGAAGATTCCGGCTTTGGAACTGGTCAGCTGCCCGATAAAGAAGGACAAATGTATCATGCAACATTGGATAATTTTTATCTTATACCAACAGCGGAAGTACCGGTAACAAATATTTACAGGGATGTAATCCTGAATGCAGATAAGCTTCCGATTAAGAATATTGCATATACTCCCTGTTTCAGAAGAGAAGCAGGTTCATGGGGAGCTCATGTCAGAGGACTGAACCGTCTTCATCAGTTTGATAAAGTTGAGATAGTAAGGATTGCCCACCCCGATCATTCTTATGAGTCTCTTGAAGAGATGGTAAATCATGTCGAAAACCTTGTATCAAAACTTGAACTGCCATTTCGCATACTCAAACTTTGTGGGGGAGATATGTCGTTTACCTCTGCCCTGACATACGATTTTGAAGTCTGGTCTGCGGCGCAGAAACGCTGGCTTGAAGTAAGTTCCGTATCAAATTTTGAATCTTTTCAGGCTAATAGGTTGAAATGCAGGTTTAAAGAAAAAGGAGATAAACAGACCCGACTCGTTCATACACTTAATGGAAGTGCGCTTGCCCTGCCAAGAATTGTCGCTGCCATTCTTGAAAATAATCAGACCGGATCGGGTATTAAGATACCTAAGGCGCTGATTCCATATACAGGATTTGATATTATTAATTAAATCTACAACCGTAAAGTGCGCAAAGAGGTGCAAAAGACGCCAGGTGAATAATGGATAAGTCCCGACAATCTTATATATACGCCGGATTGGCTATCCTGTTATGGTCAACAGTGCCTACTGCATTTAAGATCAGCCTCAGGGAACTCGATATTCTTCCGATGCTTACGATTGCCTCTCTCACATCAACCCTGGTATTACTTATTGTTGTTTTAGCAGGGAAAAAGGTTCATCTCATCAGATTAACCACCCCGAAAGAACTTTTAAACTCAGCAATTCTTGGGTTCATAAATCCATTTCTCTATTATCTTATTCTACTTAAAGCTTACCAACTGCTTCCTGCACAGGTCGCCCAGCCACTGAATATGATATGGCCGATAATACTCGTTTTTCTTTCAGTGTTAATTCTAGGACAAAAAATTGAAAGAAAAAGTTTTATAGCTCTGTTTGTCAGCTTTACAGGAGTTTATATCATCTCATCCCAGGGTAGCCTTTTTAAACCATTCCATTCGCACCTTACAGGTGTTCTTCTCGCCACAGGGAGTTCAGTCTTCTGGGCCTTCTATTTTATCCTTAATGTACAAGATAAAAGAGATGAAGGAGTTAAACTTCTGATTAATTTTGTTTTCGGTTCCATCTATCTTATTATAGCAATGATAATTACGGGGATGTGGCAATTTGAAACAGGATTCATTGGAGCAATTGCATCAGTCTATGTTGGCATATTTGAAATGGGAATATCATTCCTATTCTGGTTAAAAGCGCTTAAGATGGCTTCTACCACCGCGAAAGTAAGTAACCTGGTTTATCTGGCTCCTTTTCTTTCCCTCGTTTTTGTACACTATATTCTTCATGAACCCGTTTATTATACTACCCCTTTGGGATTAGTAATGATCATTTCAGGTATCTTTATACAAAACAAGCGATCAAAAACCCCTCTTTAATTGTTATATGTAATTACAATATAATTAAAAATATGAAAAAGCTGATTTTTATACTCATTCTTACTATACTGGGATTTAGTTATTGTAAAAAAGATGTCCCCCCCGTAGTCGCTCCACCAACAGATGATGAACAGGCAAGAGATTCTCTTTATGCTCTAATGAATCAATTTTATCTTTGGTATAATCTTATGCCTGTTGTAGTTAAAACAGACTATAAAACCCCTTATGAACTTTTGAAGGCGATGGAATATAAGACCCTCGACAGATGGAGTTTTATGCAAACCTATGATGAGTATCTGGCTTTTAGTCATGGAAGTTTTGTCGGACATGGGATTAGCATGGGACTTGATCCGGAAAATCAGGTAAGAATTGTCTCGATTTACAATAATTCACCATTATATCTTAATGGTGTACGCAGAGGATGGATTGTGAAAAAGCTCAATGGGACAAATCTGGCGCCAATATTTATTGCCCAGGATGGAACTGCATATAACCAGCTGATTGGTCAGTCTCAGGCAGGTATAACCAACACGTTTCTCTTTCAGACGCCCGCAGGAAAAGATTCCACAATTGCTTCCACAAAAGCCGCTTTTATTTTGAATACCGTCATTCGTGCAGATACGCTTCATCTTAAATCCGGAATAACAGGCCACCTTGTTTTTGACCAGTTTATTCCGCCATCAAACCTTGAATTGCAAACTGCATTTGCCTTTTTTAGTCAAAGTAACATTACAGATCTGATAGTCGATTTAAGATACAACGGAGGAGGAGATCTCAGTGTCCTCCAGAATATGGCTACATACGTTGCAGGTTCGGCCAAATTTAATACTCCATTTCTTAAGTTAACCTTTAATGATAAGAATTCAGGATATAACATACCCTATAATTTCAATACGGCACCTTTCCCTTTGAGTCTTAAAAAATTAATTGTAATCACTACCAGAGGAACGGCATCTGCCAGTGAAGATTTTATAAATGGTCTCAAACCTGTTCTCGGTGTTGTCAAAACTATAGGAGATACTACAAACGGGAAACCTGTTGGCATGAGTGGATTTCAATACAAAACCAAGTATGTTTTTTGGCCAATAACTTTTAATGTGGTTAATTCTGCAGATTTTGGCGATTTTTATAAGGGAATTGCACCCGAAAAATATGTGCCTGATGATTTTACCCGTGACTGGAATGACAGAAATGAGGCATGCCTTAAGGAATCAATATATTATCTGGAACACGGAGCTGTTTCAGCAAGAGGATTGTCTGTTGCTCATAAACCATCAGCTATATTTTCTGAAAAACCCGAAAAGAATAATAATGCGTATATAATTATTAAATAACTTCGTGTATTGGTACTTTTAAACCTTTTCCCAGGCACAACTGTTATTTTAATTTTATACAACCTAAATACAAATTGAAAGTCAAACCGAAGGAGAGAATAATTCTGGGTATTGATCCTGGTACCAGTATCACAGGGTATGGAGTCATAAAAACATCCGGTTCAACGCCAGAACTTATAACTATCGGTTCTATCGATCTCTCAAAGTATGATGATCATTATCTTAAATTGAAACATATATTCGAAAGAACCATCTTAATTATCGATGAATATCATCCTGATGAATTGGCAATAGAAGCGCCCTTCTATGGTAAAAATGTTCAGTCAATGCTAAAACTTGGCAGGGCTCAGGGAGCAGCTATTGCAGCGGCGCTTACGCGCTCATTACCAATATTTGAGTATGCTCCCAGAAAGATCAAATTATCTATTACCGGTCAGGGTGCGGCATCAAAAGAACAGGTAGCTGCAATGCTGATGAATATCCTAAAGTTCAATCTGAAAGAAATAAAACTGGATGCAACTGATGGGCTTGCTGCTGCTCTTTGCCATTTCTACCAGACGAATAAACCAATGCAGGAAAAAGCATACAACAGTTGGAAAGACTTCATGAATAAAAACCCCAAAAGAGTAAAAACGAAGGGGGAATAAGTCGCTTATACTACTGCGAATGCCAATGCCACAACACTTACCTTAACTCCTTCAATCTTTAGAAGTTCATTTGTGCATGACTCAATTGTTGACCCTGTAGTTATGACGTCATCAACAAGCAAAACATGCTTACCGATTATTGTTTGAGGATCTGTCACCTTGAATATGCCCTCAACATTAGTCCACCTTTCATACCGTGACCGTTTTGTCTGTGTTGGTGAAGCCATTATTCTTGCAAGGGTTTTAACATCAACGGGCAAAAGGGTTGCAGCTCCAATACCCATTGATATAGTTTCACTCTGATTGAAACCGCGGGTACGTTCTTTCGTCGGATGAAGGGGAACCGGAATTATCAGGTCAATATCTTTGGTAAAACCTGATGCTTTAAGAGTTAATCCATATATTCTGCCAAGCTCATGCCCTATCTCCCTGATTCCCTTGTACTTCAGATTATGAATCAGGTTTCCGATACGACTGCCTTTATTGTAATACGAAAAAGCTGCAGCTTTTTCGATCACACATCTTCCCCAGAAGAGTTGTGCAACCGGGTTATCCTCTTTGCAATGATAATTTGTTCGTGGAATAACTACATAACATTCTGTACATATCAGATTTTCATTCCTCAAAAGGTGGTTCCCGCAGGCATAGCACAGCCTCGGAAATAAAAGACTGATGAAATCGTCCCAAAAATCATACAGAAAACTCATGCAGCAGGTTCAATCCTATTTAAAGAATGACCATGCGGCTTATTTTGGCCGCTATATCTTTGAATTCTTCAGTAGTGAACTTAAGCTTTGGATTCTTGAAATTAACATCCTCCATTGAATCCATAGGTATAAGATGTATATGAGCATGAGGCACTTCAAGACCAAGAATTGCTACCCCTATACGATTGCAGGGAAACACACTTTTAATTGCCTCAGCAATTTTTTTCGAAAAAATCATCATACCCGCTAAATACACATCATCAAGATCGAAAATGTAGTCAATCTCCCTTTTGGGAATTACCAATGTGTGGCCTGCGCGTAAAGGGTTGATATCAAGTATTGCAAAATAGTCATCAGACTCAGCGATCTTATAACAAGGGATTTCCCCTTTAATGATTTTTGAAAAAACAGTTGCCATAAGCCAAAGGAAATGAATAGCTAAATAGAAATGGAAATTATTTCAAAAGGAATTGTCCCTGATGGCACTTTAATCTGTACTATATCACCGACTTTCTTCCCGATAAGACCCTGGGCAATTGGAGAACTGATAGCAATTTTACCAAGTTTAAAATTTGCTTCACTTTCTGGAACAATCAGGTATTCCATAACTGAATTATTTGACTTATTCCTGATCTTTACCCTATTTAGTAACCTGACAGAGGAGGTATCAATTTTTGACTCGTCAAGAATTCTTGAACGAGCCACTATATCGTCAAGCTTGGATATCCTTAACTCAAGCATACCCTGTGCTTCTTTGGCCGCCGCGTACTCGGCGTTTTCAGAAAGGTCTCCTTTATCCCTTGCTTCAGCTATTTGCCTGGAGATTGAAGGTCTCTCAACATTTCTTAATTGATCGAGTTCCTCTTTCAATTTCTGAAGACCTTCTACAGTCACATATATAACCTCTGACATTTTCTCTATTATATTAAAAAAATAAGAAGAATTCCGGGGTTGCCGGAACTCTTCAAGAACAAATGTATAAAATCTTTTAATTATTTACAAATAATAATCTTGTGAATAGGTGTTTTACAAGTATTTATCCTTAGGATCACTACATTAATTATATTTTTTCCCTGCTCTTTTTGAACCATCTTTCACTTTTTTCTTATTTTCCTTATCGCGGATAATAACTTCTTTTTTGTTTTTTTTCATACGTGCCTGTACTTCAGGTGTTTGAATGTCTACAGTTCTTTTTTGTGATCGTTTTACAGATTTCTCAGAATCTTTTTTAAGCTTACGATCATTAGCTTCCTGTTTCTTTTTAGCTTTGAGTACCTTCCCGGGCTCTTTAACTTTTGGTCCGTTCTTATTTATATGAGATTTACCGAATAATTGTTTCTCCGGATTCTTATGAAATATCTGGGCCTCAGACGATCCTGATGCAAGTATTAAAACAAAAAGGAGAAGTACAAACTTTTTCAAAGATAAATTATTCATTTTCAGAACTTACAATAAACTTTTCTCAATTCCGTTAATTTCCATAAGGTAATTGTAACTTTGAGGCTACTCAGAAAAGTCAGTTTATTGATTTTTATCTTTTTTTTACCCTTATCCCTAAAGGGAAAAAGCTAAAAATCAAAGATTTACAAAAGTCCCCCTGCCTACCCTGCCTACCGGCAGGCAGGCGGCAGGCAGGCTTTAGGGGTCCCGATAGCTATCGGGATAGAGGTAAAATGACTTATCGGACTGGACTCAATTTTGCACATTAATTATTTACAGATGGTTTTCGATTCAAAAATAAGATTTTTTTTAATTACAATGGTGTTTGCCATCACCCTTAACTCATGTAATAAAAAGAATGATGTTATCCCATATACTTATGTGAATTTCACTCTTAATCTGAATGATCCTGAGTTTAGTAACCTGAGTGGATTTGGAGGCTCAGTCACGGTTGATTCCCGTACGAATAACTGGGGAATAGGCGCTGCCGGATATAATGGTAATGGTATAATCATTTGTTTTGGAGTCGAGGAGTTTTACGCTTACGACCGTACTTGTCCTCACGATTATGTTGTTAATAATCTGAGCATTAAGGTAAATATTGACAAATCAAATTCAACAATTGCCATCTGCCCTAAATGTGGAACAAAATACGGACTTACAGTTGGGGGCACTCCCGCGTCGGGGATTGGAAGGTATCCTCTGAAAAACTACAGAACCAGTTTGCAGGGCAACTATGTGATTGTATCGAACTGAAATAAGCTTAATATCTGTAATGATCCGGTTTATAAGGTCCGGCCTTAGCTACTCCGATATAATCAGATTGTTCCTTTGTAAGTTTTGTGAGCTTAACTCCGAGTTGGTCGAGATGTAACCGGGCAACCTCCTCATCGAGATATTTTGGGAGCCTGTAAACCCCTATCTCATATTTGTTTTTCCAGAGATCAATCTGTGCAAGTGTCTGATTACTGAATGAGTTACTCATTACAAATGAAGGATGTCCGGTAGCACAGCCAAGATTCACGAGTCTTCCCTCAGCAAGAATAAAAATTGCATGTCCGTCGGCGAAAAGATATTTATCTACCTGTGGCTTAATATTAATTTTTTCAATTCCCTTAAGTTCATTCAGGTTGTCAATCTGTATCTCATTATCGAAATGACCAATGTTGCAAACGATAGCCTGATCTTTCATTTTCATCATGTGATCAAGGGTTATAATATCCTTATTCCCTGTAGCCGTTACAAAGATATTCCCCTCATTGAGAGTGTCTTCAACTGTTTTAACTTCAAATCCTTCCATTGATGCCTGCAATGCGCATATAGGATCTATTTCTGTAACGATAACCCTGGATCCGTAGGATTTCATCGATTTTGCACACCCTTTTCCCACATCACCGTATCCGCAAACAACAACTACTTTACCTGCCAGCATAACATCGGTTGCTCTTTTTATTCCATCTGCCAGTGACTCACGACATCCGTACAGATTGTCGAATTTTGATTTTGTAACAGAATCATTAACATTAATTGCCGGTACCAGCAATTCACCATTTTCCAGCATCTGATATAATCTGTGTACTCCGGTGGTGGTTTCTTCCGATATTCCCTTAAGTTCACTAACGGTACGATGCCATTTCCCGGGTTCTTTTACGAGAATATCTTTAAGTGTGGAAAAAATAATTGCTTCTTCCCTGTTGGCAGGCTTCTTATTAAGTATCTCCGGTGTCTTTTCAGCTTTAAATCCAAGATGAACCATCAATGAAGCATCGCCACCGTCATCTACCAAAAGGTTAGGTCCTTTCCCTCCCGGAAATGAAAGTGCCTGTGCTGTACACCACCAATACTCTTCAAGGGATTCTCCCTTCCATGCGAAGACCGGTATTCCTCTGGCAGCTATAGCAGCAGCGGCATGATCCTGAGTTGAGAAAATATTACAACTGGCCCACCTTACATCAGCGCCAAGTTCAGCCAGAGTCTCAATAAGCACAGCAGTCTGAATAGTCATATGAAGCGAACCTGTGATTCGTGCACCCTTTAAAGGTTGTTCAGAATAATATTTCTTCCTTATTGCCAGTAAACCCGGCATCTCTTTTTCTGCAATTTCGATCTCTTTTCTGCCAAATTCTGCAAGCGAAATATCTTTTACCTTGTATTGCTTCTTATCAACTGTTACATTCATAATTCAGATTATTTTTGAGAGGACAAAGTTAATAAAATAAATTTTAATTTTTCAGGTTAAAAATCTCAGTGTATCGTGTTTATCAAGTATCATCTGTTCTGTCAACTTTTTTAAATCGTCAAATTTTTTCTCATCTCTCAGTTTTTTCCTGAATATAACTGAGATTTTTTTCCCATAAATATCCTTATCAAAGTTGAGTATATGAACTTCAATACTCCTGAATCTGATATCCTCATTCACGGTTGGATTGGAACCGATGCTCAGCATTCCCGGAAAGATTTTATTTCCGAGTTTAACTTCTACAACATAAACTCCGTTTCCGGGAATTAATTTATATTGAGAATCAGGCTTAATATTTGCAGTTGGAAATCCAATAGAGCGACCGATTCTTCGTCCTTCAATAACAGTACCGCTTACAGAATAAGAATATCCAAGCCATCTGTTCGCTTCATCAATTTTCCCTTTTAATAAAGCTTCACGAATTGAAGAGGAACTGATGGCTCCCTCTTCTGTTTGAAAGCCCTGAACCTGTTCAACTGCCAACGCATGCTCCTCTGAACATCGTTTTATAGTATTAAAATCTCCTTCTCCACGTTTCCCGAAGTGATGATTATATCCGACAATAAGATGTTTTGTTCCAATCTTTCCAACGAGGATATCTTTAATAAAATCACATGCCGGAATCCTACTAAACTCGTTGTTGAACTGTATTACAATCAGATGGTCAATATTTGCATTTTCAAGAAGCACTTTTTTCTCCTCCATTGTTGTAAGGAAGGAGAGATTTATATTATTTTTTTCCAGTACCAACCTTGGATGAGGTGAAAACGTAATAACAACAGATTCCCCTTTTATCGATCTTGCGCGTGATATTAAAAAATCAAGCAGCGCCTTATGGCCCCTGTGAACACCGTCAAAGATTCCAAGAGTTGCTACCGGAGAAATCAGATTAAGATTTTCATATCCGTCATGAATTACCATACCTTAAAGTTATGTCTGCAAAATTAATAAAGCCCATGGATATGAACCTAATAAATGATTTAGTTTTCGTACTTTTATAGAAAGATATTCAATTTTGCCAATCATCATGAATACAACGAGTTTCTATCTGTCCGACCCCTGGTTGAATCCCTTTACGGATGTCATCGACAGACGTATAGCGAAATGCCTTCTAAAGGAGAAGCAACTGGTTGGCAATGGGACACTTTGTGATTTCTCTATGGGGCATTATTATTACGGACTGCACCGCAACAGCGATTCCTGGGTTTTCAGGGAATGGGCTCCAAATGCAAATAACATTTTTGTTATCGGAGTTTTTACAGAATGGAAAGAGAAGAAGGAATTCATGATGAAGAGGATCAACTCAATGGGAGACTGGGAGATATTCCTGCCACCCGAGACACTTAAACATGGTGACCTTTACAAGCTTTCTATTCACTGGGAAGGAGGAAAAGGAGAGCGGATTCCTGCTTACGCTAACCATTTGGTTCAGGACGAGAAAACAAAAATATTCAACGCACAGGTATGGCAACCAAAGAATAACTATTCCTGGAAATGTGATTCTTTTACCCCGGCCTATCATGCTCCCGTGATCTATGAGGCCCATATTGGAATGGCAACTTCACAAGAGAAAATTGGAACTTATCGTGAATTTACTGAAAATATTATCCCTATAATAAAGAAATCCGGATACAATACAATACAACTGATGGCTATTCAGGAACATCCCTTTTACGGATCTTTCGGATATCATGTTTCAAGTTTTTTTGCTGCCTCATCAAGATTCGGAACACCTGAAGATCTGAAGGAACTGGTTGATAAAGCCCATTTGGAAGGTCTGAGGGTAATTATGGACCTTGTCCACTCACATTCAGTTAAGAATGTTAATGAAGGATTGGGTCTGTTGGATGGATCCCTGGGCCAGTATTTTCATTCAAATGAAAGAAGAAATCACATAGCCTGGGATTCTTTGTGTTTCGACTATGGTAAGGACAATGTAATTCACTTCCTGCTCTCCAACTGTCGTTACTGGCTCGAAGAGTACAAATTTGATGGATTCAGGTTCGATGGAATTACAAGTATGATCTATTATGATCACGGACTCGAAAAGAATTTTACATCTTATAATGAATACTTCGATGGCAATCAGGATGAAGATGCACTTGTTTATCTTTTTCTTGCCAATAAGCTGATCCATAAGTACAAACCAGAGGCGCTCACCATAGCCGAAGAGATGAGCGGCATGCCGGGATTAGCTTCTGAAAACGAAAAGAAAGGATATGGATTCAATTTCAGGCTATCTATGGGAGTTCCTGATTTCTGGATTAAACTGGTAAAAGAAACATTTGATGAAAACTGGGATATGGGAAAGTTGCTCTATGAACTGACTCAACATCGACCTGAAGAGAAGATAATATCATACTGTGAATCGCATGACCAGGCACTTGTCGGAGATAAAACTCTTATTTTCAGAATGATAGATGCAGAAATGTACCTGGGAATGAACAAATCCTATCACAGTATTGTAGTGGACCGCGGAATTGCGTTGCACAAGATGATAAGACTTATCACCTTCAGCACTTCCGGAGGAGGTTACCTGAACTTTATGGGAAATGAATTTGGTCATCCCGAATGGATAGACTTTCCGCGTGAAGGAAATAACTGGAGTTTTAAATATGCACGACGTCAATGGGAGCTTGCAGAAAACAAAGATCTTAAATACTACAACCTGGATATGTTCGACCGAAAGATGGTAAAACTACAGACTGACTTCAAATTCCTGGATGATTTGTCTGTTAACAGGATATATGAAAATAATGCCGATAAAGTTGTTGCTTACATGAGAGGGGAATTACTATTTGTTTTCAACTTTCATCCAAATACTTCTTTTACTGATTACGGAATACCGGTTACCGGAAAGTTCAGGATTATACTTGATACGGATGACCCGGCGTTTGGAGGCTTCAACAGAATAGACAGGAAAACAATCTACATCTCAATAAGAAAAGCAGAAAGGAACATTATTAATGCTCCTTTATACCTTTACCTTTATCTGCCTGCAAGAACTGCCCTTGTATTTAAAAAAGAACCTGTACGTCGGGCAAATGATATTTAATCAATCCATCGTAACAAGTAGAAGTCCTGCTTATGTGGAAGATCTTTGTGTTTCGGGTAGATGCGTATCCCATAGAAAAAAGACCCCGCTTTTTCAGGCACAAGACTAGCCCTGTATAGACACATACCACTCTTACAGCTGATTAATTTAAATTCTTCACTGGCAACAAATTCATGTTCGCCACTTTTGCTCATGTGGGTGATAATGAATTCCACACCAACGTTTTCTTTCGGAATCTTCTTTACATCAAGTGCAATTTCTGCTCTGTAATCATGACCTGATCGGTATACATTCACTGCTGCCCTTTCAAAACTATAACTTAAGACTTCAATATTATCCCATTCGTCTTTCATGGTTTTCTTCCAGGCTGCCAGTTCTTTTGCCTTCTCAAAGTTGTTATCTATGAGATATTTATTTCGGTTAAAAAGTTTAAAATAATATTTTTCATAGTAGTCGTCAATCATCCTTTTCATGGTAAATTCAGGAGCAATTTTTACCATAGTATTTTTAATGAGGCTTACCCACTCAGAAGGAATACCCTTATCATTAAAAGAATAGTACGCCGGAACTATCTCAAATTCAAGCATATTATAAATAGTTTCAGCATCAATTTCATCCTGAAGATCCTGATTTTCATAAGTTCTTTTCTTTGGTAATGCCCAACCTGCAAATGCCCGGTATCCTTCAACCCACCATCCGTCAAGAACACTGAAGTGGATCGTCCCGTTCATAACTGCTTTTTCGCCACTTGTCCCTGAGGCTTCAAGAGGTCTTGTAGGTGTATTAAGCCAGATATCGACACCTCTTGTAAGGTACTTTGCCATCTCAATATCATAATTCTCAAGGAATATTACTTTCCCGGCAAACTCCGGCATCTGTGAAATTTCGAAAACTTTTTTTATCAGATCCTTGCCGCCGCCGTCATTGGGATGTGCTTTCCCGGCATAAATAAACTGTACCGGTTTCCCTGGATTATTAACTATACGTGCAAGTCTGTCAAGATCACGGAAAAGCAGTGATGCTCTCTTATAAGTAGCAAAGCGCCTTGCAAAACCTATAGTAAGAGCCTTTTCATCCAGATGACTACTGATACTTAACAGAGTATGAGGACTGACATGCTTTTCGATCATATCTGTCTGAAGTCTTTTTCTTATATTTGAAAACAGTTTCTTTTTAAGATTTGTTTTTACCTCATAAATCTTTTTGTCTTCCAGATTATAAAGTTTTTCCCAAAGGCTTCTGTCAGTCTGATCAAAATTAATATTACCGGTCAGCTCCCTGTACACCTCTCTCCATTCAGGTGCAGTCCATGTGGGATGATGAACTCCGTTAGTCACATATCCTATAAAAAGTTCCTCTTTAAGATAACCCGGCCAAAGCTTATTAAACATGCCCTGGCTAACCTCGCCATGCAGTTTACTGACACCATTTACCTCCTGCGACATTCGTGCAGCGAGATAACTCATGTTAAATTTTTTATCTGAGTCCCCTTCACATTGGCCCAGAGCCATAAGTTCACCCCAACTTATCGTTAACCGGCTATGGTAATGAGAAATATATTTACGTAGCAGGTCTTCTTCAA
This sequence comes from Bacteroidales bacterium, assembly GCA_025358645.1. GTDB lineage: Bacteria > Bacteroidota > Bacteroidia > Bacteroidales > VadinHA17 > LD21. Next base: position 13,782 of record JANYIW010000100.1, on the reverse strand, counting down.
ATGCATCATGCCCGGCAGGGACAGGTGTATGAGTTGTAAAAAGAGTTGATGATCTGACAGCTTCAAGTGCCTGATTAAAAGTAAGATGCTGATCATTTATCAGACCTCTTAGCCTTTCAAGGCTGATAAACGCAGAATGCCCTTCGTTACTATGATAGATATCAGGTTTCAAACCCATTGCCACAAGAGCTCTTATACCACCTATGCCAAGGATGAGTTCTTGTCTTAATCTGTTTTCATTATCTCCGCCATAGAGGTAATGAGTAACAGTTCTGTCCTCGGGTAAATTATCATCGAAATCAGTATCAAGAAGGACAAGACGTACTTTCCCCACCATTGCTTCCCACACACGTATTTTTACAGTTCTCCCGGGCCACACCAGGCTCACATATAAATGGTTTCCTTTTGAATCTTTAACTGGATTTACAGGAAGCCGTGAAAACTCTTCAGCTTCGTATACTGGTATCTGCTCTCCTCTGGGGCCAAGTTTTTGTTTGAAATAGCCATACCTGTAAAGTAACCCCACACCAGTAATATTTAAGTTCGAATCACTGGCTTCCTTAAGATAGTCTCCGGCAAGTATTCCCAGACCGCCTGAATAAATTTTCAGGCAGGGGTGTATACCAAACTCCATACTGAAGTAGGCTATTGAAGGTAAGGCAGTATTATCGGGACGATCTGTATGGGCTTTAAATATTTCATTAACATGTTTCAGTTCGGCCACAAAATCATCATCATCTTCCAGAACGAGTAGTCTTTTATAATCAATCTTTTCAAGAAGTAATTTAGGATTATGTTTGACCTCATCCCATAGTGACGGATCCATTCTTTTAAATAATGTTTCCGATTCGGTGTTCCATGACCACCAGAGGTTATTGGCCAGATTTTTAAGTGAAGCAAGTTTCTCAGGTACATCGCTCTGGACATAAATATCTTTCCATACAGGCACCTGATGTGGTTTGCGAATATGTATTCCCGCAGATTCAATGAACCTTACAAATTCCCTGGGTTCTTCTCTTCTCTCGTTGCTCTGAGCGAGAGCATGTTCATAAGCATTGAAATAATAATTAACCAGGTTGTCCCAAAGGGCAATTCTTGAAATAGCATGAGCTTTCTCTCTTGCTGCCTTAAGTTCCATTTCATTCAAACTGATAAACTTTGCCATGAAACCCCAAATCTCAGCAATAACTTCAATCTCGTTATCATCTGTCCTTTCAATTACCGATATGCCATTACCGGGATTTTCAAAATAAGTTCTGACCCACAGACCAAATCCTGAAAGTGATGTAGTTACAGTTGGAATTGAAAACATAAGGCTTTCAAGCGGGGTATAGCCCCATGGCTCATAGTATGAAGGAAAAACCGAAAGATCAAATCCAATCAGCAAATCGAAGTAGGGCATATTAAAAATGCCGTCGTTACCATTAAGATAACAGGGAACAAAAATGATCTTTACTTTGGATTTCTGATCATTATTGAGTTCGTTTGCCACTACTCTCTGCAAAACCGGATCTGTCGCCGGATAATGCAAGCTATGTGTAAGATATCTGTCACCACCGTTTCCCGGGCCGTTATTATAAAGGATGTCCATTATATCCTGACGAGGTCCTTTATGATAGGCAGGTATGAGGAAAAAAGCTATACATTCTTTTTCAATATTACCTTTCTTCTGCATTTCACCGAGAGAGTCTATCAAAATATCAACTCCCTTATTCCGGAATTCATATCTCCCGCTGTTTACAACCAAAACACAATCTACTGCAACAGGATAACCAAGTACGGCCTCGGCTACACTAAGAAGTTTTTCTCGGGCCACCTGCCTTCTGCCTTCAAATATATCATCTGCCGGAACGAAAGAATCTTCGAATCCGTTTGGTGTTACAAAATCAACCTCCTTTCCAAGAAAATGCTGGCATTCTCTTGATGTTATTTTGCTTACAGTTGTAAAAACATCGGCTTCAGCGGCCGAAATTTTTTCGAGTGATTGTTTTGCCACAACATTGAATTCCCTCGCGATTTGCGCGGGGTTATATTCTTCCATCTTACCGTACAGAGGACGATTATTTCCGGCAATGGATCTGCCCAGCACGGTAGCATGAGTTGTGAATGAAGTTGCAACCCATGGAGCATATTTTTTCAGATATAGTATTCCTGTCCCGGTCATCCATTCATGGAACTGAGCAATAGTATTATGATGTTCGTGGTAAAAGGTAGAAAAACTTTCAATCATTTTCCCGGCAGCATATCCGAAGAGAGCAGGTTCTACATAATCCCACTGTCCTGTAATACTGTCAAGTTTGAATGTTTCCCAGAAACCGGCAAATATCTCATTCTGCTGTCCGAAATATGGAGTGAAGTCAATAAGTATTACTATCGGCTTACCTGAAATATTCCATCTTCCCGTCTTTACTCTTAATCCTTCGGATGCGGCTATTGCTTTCCATTCCGCAAACAACGATTCATCAGGAATAAACTCAGGGTTAGTAACATCTTCCCGCCATACATCGGGTCCGATGAGTATATACTTGTCTCCAAGCTCATTTACAATCTTTAGCGCCTTTGTTGAGATTACTGTATGTATTCCCCCAACTTTATTGCAAACTTCCCAGCTGGTCTCAAAAATAAATTCCACCTTCATCTTCAAAAATTATTTGTTTTAGCGTGTTGATCTTACTTTTTATCTACTTTGATTTTATTAGCTGACTTACCGGTAGCACGCTTTTTTATTGTCTTAGAGATCGGTTTTGAAAGTTTATCCTTTGCAGACGCTATTACTGAAGATTTTGAGATTTTCTTTATAGGCGGCATTACCTTAGGATTAATTTTCAATATTTTCTTATTTAATTTCTCAATTTCAATTACCTGTTTTTCGATGAGCAAATCTTTTTCTATTACCTGTGTTCCAAGTTTAAATATCTGCTCTTGTTCATCTGTATCGGGAAATAATTTTTGTAGTCTGATTTCAAAGTCACTGAGCACGTTCATATAATTCATGAATGCATCATAAGGGGTATCGTAAGGGTTGAAATAGGCATGAACTGCGCCATCGGAGAAAAATTTTGTTGCCATATAATAAAAATGATCACTCGATTGCAGATATTCCCAGTCTTTTTTAATCAGGTCGTCTTCACATCTGTTTACTTTACCTGCCAGACTGTATAACTTATCGAGGGCAGCAACCTGCATTTCATTTCCCAGCCACGCAGTAATGTCGCGCTCTTCATCAGCCCAGGAGATAGGTGAAGGAATACTGATTGCAGATACGGGTTGTAAGGTATCGGCTATCTCGGTAGGGGTCATAAACCGGAAGGGTGTTTTCTTGAGAATGGCACCTGGCATATAACTCAGAAAATCAAATATCCCGGTCTCTTTCCAGTTGTGTTCCCCGAATGTTTCGTAGTCGAGAAAAATATTTATCAGTTCACTTTTAGGAGCAAGTTTGTTTATCCATGAAGCATACTTATCGGCTGTTAATGGCCAGGAGTTCCAGTCTCTGTTTGAAAATCTGAATGCAATATCATCGCTCAGGACAAAGTTTCTCAGCAAGACTTTCAAACGGGGGTTAATTGAGTTACAATATAAAAAATTGGGACTTTTCCACCCCAGCACATGTTTTGCTCCTTCAGTCAGTATCGATTTGAACCCCATATCAGCAACCCACGTTCCGATTGTGTCAGAATAAATTAATTCTGTATTCCGGAATGAAGTTGCTTCAACTCCCAGAAACTCCTTTAACATTTCCTTATGGTTAATAACCTGCCGCTCAAATTCACTTCTGCTTCTGAGGGAAACAAGTGAATGAGAGTTTGTCTCAGCAAGAAATTCCACCATTCCTGTTTCAGCGAGCTTCCTGAACGAATCAAGAACCTCAGGCGCATAAAGTCTGAACTGACTGATTGCCAGTCCTGAGAGGGAGAAGGTAACTTTAAATTTCCCTTTATGCTTCTCAATGAGTTCCAAAATAATCTTATTAGCAGGCAGATAACATTTCTCTGCTACTTTTCTCATTATGGATTCATTCGAGAAATCATCATAATAATAATGATCGTGTCCCAGATCAAAAAACCTGTATCTCTTGAGTCTGAATGGTTGATGGACCTGAAAATAGAAACAAATCGCCTTTTTGACTGATGAACTCATATCGTATTAGATTTTATTGTCAATCACTCTGTAATATATATCACGCACATGCCTGGCGGAGTTATCCCATTTAAGACGGATAACTTCTTCCTTACCATTTTTAATAAACATGTTTGACAGGGCGGGGTAGTTAAGGATACCATAAATCGCGTCAGCCATTGCATCTATATCCCAAAAATCAGTTTTCACTGCATGGGTTAGTATCTCAGCCACTCCCGACTGTTTACTGATAATTACTGGTACGTTTGACTGCATAGCTTCCAAAGGGGAGATGCCAAATGGTTCTGATACCGACGGCATAATATAAACATCGCTCATGTCAAGCATGGTAAAAACGTCCGACCCTTTAAGGAATCCGGTAAAATGGAACCGGTCAGTTATTTTAAGCGCGGCAGCTCTTCGCATCATTCTTTCCATCATATCACCCGACCCTGCCATTACAAATCTTACATTGTCCATCACCTGTAAAACCTTATAAGCTGCTTCGATAAAATATTCAGGACCTTTTTGCAAGGTAATACGGCCAAGAAATGTGACAACCTTTTCATCAAAACCTTTTTTAACAATACAGTTTTCGGCAATCTTCACCGGTTCAACTGCATTATATACTGTTTCAACTTTATCAGGATTTATATTGTATTTGTTTATAACAATGTCTCTGGTCAGATTGCTGACAGTAATTATTTTAGATGCGGCATCCATCCCACTTTTCTCAATGCGGTAAACATCGGGGTTGACACTTCCTCCACTACGGTCAAAGTCGGTAGCATGTACATGAATGACAAGTGGTTTCCCCGAAACTTCCATTGCAGCAATCCCGGCGGGATAAGCGAGCCAGTCATGAGCATGGATTATATCAAACTCATTTTCATCAGCTATCACCGAGGCTACAATCGAATATTTGTATATTTCATCCATCAGGCTGGTATCGTATCTTCCTGAAAAATCTACTTTACCTTTGTTATTTATCTTTACATAAAAATTATAACTGGAGACTTCCGATGTGACCAATTTCCAAAAATCGATGGGGTCGGTATAAGGAACAATTTTTGACGATACCTCAATTCTTTCAATAGGGCGTTTTGATCCTTTATAAAAAACCTGTTTGAATGCTACAGGAACCTGGTTAGCGCCAATCAGCCGAACCTTAGTCTGATCCTCATCGCCAAATGCTTTGGGAACAACAAAGATCACTTCCAGATCATTGAGAGTTGCCATGCCTTTTGTGAGACCATAGCTTGCAGTGCCTAATCCTCCTGAAATATGAGGTGGGAATTCCCATCCGAACATTAACACACGCATAACCTGCCCTGTTATTGATTTGCAAATTTTGTTTCAAGTAAGTTGATTATCCTGAGAACCTCACCAACGCTCCAGGCTTGAGAAATTGCGCCCTGGGGTGAATGAGGAGGATCACCATCGTAAATCTCAGATATAGTACTTATCCCATGTTCACTCATTACCGCTTCAAGCCCATAAATCAATTTTTTTACTTTCTGTACACCTTGCTGACCATAAACTTTCAACCATCCTTCACAGAAGGGGCCGTAGAGCCAGGGCCAGACTGTTCCCTGATGATATGCATTATCCCTTTCTTCCTGATTCCCAATACATATACCATGGTACAATGCATTACTCGGTGAGAGGGTTCTTAATCCTCTGGTTGTGACAAGGTCTCTGTCTGCAACATCCAATACCGTTTTCATCTGGTCCTTATCAAGCATTGAATATGGCAGCGAAACAGCAATCACCATGTTAGGTCTGATAAAAAGATTTTTACCTTCATCATCGTTAACATAATCAGCCAGGTAGCCAAGTTTATCATCCCAGAATATCTCGAGGAATGATTTCTTAATCAGGTCTGGCAACATTTCATATTCCTTTGTAAACTTTTTATCATTTTCTTTTGCTGCCATCTCCAGAGAAAAGCTTATGGCATTATACCAGAGAGCATTTATCTCCACGGCATAACCCCTTCGTGGCGTTACAGGAATACCAAATACTACAGCATCCATCCAGGTAAGAGCTTTCCCGGGAGCATCGGCATAAATCAGACCATTGTCTCTCATGTGAATATTAAAATCAGTACCATTTTTAAAGGCATTCAGTACTGATTTAGCTGCTGTACCATATCTTTCCCATCCATCGGCGCCGCCATGTTCAATATATTGTTGTACAGCCCAGAAAAACCAAAGTGGCGCATCAATTGAATTAAATGCCGGGTTGGTTGCATTATCCATATTTGGAAATAATCCATCCTTCATATTATTAACCTGCGTATCCAGAACCTCTCTGTAAAGTACCAGTCCGTGTCGTGCTAAAGCCAGTCCCGGAAGTGAAATAAATGTATCCCTTCCCCATGCTCCAAACCACGGATATCCTGCTATAATAAGAGTTTTCCCTCCTCGTTTTTCAACAAATTGCTGGGCAGCATTTCTTAAACAATTAATAAAACTATCTCTTGGAATTTTACCTGTAACAGTCTTTGTAAATTTCTGATTAAGTCCTGAGGTCTTTTCTTCTTTCGTTGAAGCAGAAAAAATAATAATATCTCCCTTTTGGGCTTTAAGCTCAAAAAAACCCGGAGTAAACAGGTCTTCTGAATAATCATACCCCCGTTTTTGTTCTTCCAGATATTCGACTCCGAGATACCAATCGGGGACAGGAATAAATTCAACATTTGTGGAAAACTGCATTTTTAACGAAGGAAATCCGTCATACATCTTTGATTCGATGCCATTTTCTATGTAATCAACCTTAGGATTTGCAGACAGGTTGGCATGAGTCAACTGATGAATATTCCGGAAAGCAAGAAATGGGCGGAACTGCAATTTCATAGGTTCCGATGCTTCAAGGATCGTATACTTAATAAGCAGTTGCTCCTCATAATGAACCAACATTCTTTCTTGTTTAAGAATTACACCACCAACCCTGTAAGTCCTCGAAGGAATGTTATCAACATCATAGTCCTCAACATATTTATGACCTTTTGGACTAAAATAATCTCCTTTATATTTTCTAATACCAATATTAAAACTTTTATCTTTATTAACCACTGTTACATCGAGTGAAGATAAAAGTACAAATCTTTCACCTCCAAACTCATCTATAGGACAAATTAGCAATCCATGATATTTGCGTGTATTACATCCAACAAGGGTAGTTGAAGAATAAGACCCTGCTCTGTTTGTTCTGATCATCTCCCTTCCAAGTGAATATTCTAGGTTTACCACCTGGCTCTTATCGAACTTGATGTAACTCATATAATTACAATTTGTAAAAACATAAAATAAGCTATGTAAGATAATAATTAAAAATATACCTGACAAAGGTACATCATATAGAGAGAAAATTAATATAATTTCTTAAAAGTATTGCCTGATTAAAAAAAGAATAACTTTGCATCTCGATATTTGAAAATAATTAACAATTAACATTTTACTTAATGAATAAGAAGCTTTTTCTCTACCTGTTTATTGTATTGGTATCTACCGGCTGTAAAAATAATAGTGTAAGAATTTCGGGAACAATTGTGAATCCTGTAATTGGCGCCTACATAGTTCTTGACGAACTGAAATCGAATGAACTGAAACCTATTGATTCAATCATGGTTTCTACTGATGGTAAATTTAATTTCAAGAGAGAAATCAAACAACCGTCTTTTTATCTCCTGAAAAATAATAATAATAACTTTCTGACCCTGCTAGTTAAGCCCGGTGAGAAGATCAGTATGAAAGTGAATAGCGATTCATTGAATTATCCGATATCGCTGGAGGGATCAAAGGGCACCGAATTAATGGTTGAATATAATAAAACACTCCGTATTACTGTAAAAAAACTGACAGGATTAAACAAAATCTATATGCAGAATGCAGATAAGCCTGAGTTACCCAAAGTGATTGAATCTCTCGACAGCCTGGCGCAGATTTACCTTAGCGAAATTAATACGTATACTAAAAAATACATTGATGATAACCTCACATCACTTGTCAGCCTCGTTGCACTCTATCAGCAAGTCGCACCAAGCGCGTATGTACTGAATCCTGCTAAAGATTTGAAATATTTTATAAAGGTCGATTCATCAATGTTTAAGCTTTACCCCGATTATGAGCCAGTCATAACACTTCATGAACAGGTGAAGGCACTTTCTACAAAAATGAATGGTGGAACTACAGCAGCTCCTGAATCAGGTTCCGGAAATGTGGCTCCTGAGATATCCCTGCCTACTCCTGCAGGAGATACAATTAAACTCTCTTCAACCAGGGGATCGGTAGTTCTGTTGGATTTCTGGGCATCATGGTGTGCACCATGTAGAAAAGAAAATCCAAACCTGGTAAACGTTTATAATATTTATCATAAAAAAGGATTTCAGATTTACCAGGTATCGCTTGACAAAACCAAAGAGTCGTGGGTGAAAGGTATTCAGGATGATCATCTTGAGAAATGGATACATGTAAGTGATGTTAAATACTGGAACTCAATAGTTGTTCCGCTCTATAAAGTCGAATCAATACCTCGTAATTTTCTCCTTGATAAAGAAGGCCATATTATTGCATCAAACCTCAGAGGTGAACAATTGCAGATCAAACTGGCTGAAATTCTTAAATAATTTGCTGTTTATTAAAACTGGAAATCCGATTTTTAATGAAACGAACACTATTTCTGCTGACTCTGGTTATTATCATTTCCGGATGCAAAGACAAGGGTAAATTCGCTGTTAACGGGGTTATTAAAGATTCCAAAGAAAAATATATTTATCTCAACAGGCTTGATGTCGATACTCCCGTCCTGATCGACTCTGCAAAAATCAGCAGAAAAGGTTCATTCCTGATTCGGGTCAAAGCGACCGGACCTGAATTTTACCAACTGGGTTTTTCATCAACAAATTTTATTACACTCTTAACCGAACCCGGAGAACAGATAAATCTATTGTTTAATGGCAAAACCCTGTATGAAAATTATATTGTCAAAGGATCAGCAGGATCACTGAAGCTACAGACTCTTGATCTCACTCTTGCTGAAACCAAAAGAAAACTTGATTCTCTGAGTACAATTTATTCTAAGGCTTCCACGGAAACAGGATTTGATGTTAAGGGCCCTTCACTTGAAACACAATTTAATGAATTAATTAAAGCTCAGCGTAAAAAGAATATTGAATTCATAATTAATAACATAAACTCTCTTGCTTCAATAAAAGCGCTTTATCAGAGAATTAATCCCGAAACTTATGTTCTTTTTGATCAGCACGATCTTCAATACCTTAAGATCGTAACCGATTCTCTTACCCGTCATTATCCTAATTCAAAGCAGGTGCAGGCTCTGGCAAGAGACTTTGAAAAGGAAATGAATCAGATGTATGTAGCCCAGATTGGTCAGATAGCCAAAAACTTACCTCAGACAAAGCTTGATCCTGATTTAAAAAACATTGATGGTAAAAGAATTGCCCTTTCATCGCTTAAAGGCAAATACGTACTTCTCACCTTCTGGTCGGTTCAGTCGAAAGATTGCATTGAAGAAAACCTTCAACTGAAAGAGTATTACAAGCTTTACAATAAAAAAGGTTTTGAGATATATCAGATTAATCTGGATGAGAATGAATCGAACTGGAAAGCAGCAGTCAAATTTGATGAGCTGCCCTGGATAAGCACCAGAGAAGATGATCCTAAAGACCTGAAAAATGCAATGCTTTTCAATGTGAAAAGCCTGCCTGCCAATTATCTGTTTGACAAAGAGAGTAAAATTATTGCTTCAAACATTCATGGCAGAGAGTTGCAACTGAAATTCGATCAGCTATTTAACAAATAATCCTGCACATTGACTGAAACAGGAAAAATATATTTTGCTTCTGATTTTCATCTCGGATTGCCTGCAGGATCACTTCCTATTGAAAGGGAAAAGAAGGTTGTAAAATGGTTAAATACAGTTGCTAATGATGCAAAAGAGATATATCTTCTTGGAGATATCTTCGATTTCTGGTGGGAATATAAGCTGGTAGTCCCTCGTGGCTATACCAGGTTTTTGGGAACTGCCGCCGAAATAACAGATTCAGGAATCCCAATTCATTTTTTTACCGGAAACCACGATATGTGGGTAAGTGACTATCTTTCAGGCGAATGCGGAATGATCGTTCATACTACTCCTTTTACTACACTGTTTAACGGTAAAAAATTTCACCTTGCCCATGGAGAAGGTTTAGGAACAAAGAATATCGGTTATAAAATACTTCTTTCTATCTTCAGGAACAAATCATTGCAGACAATGTATTCAGCCCTGCATCCTTCAATTGGCATTGGTATCGGGCACCGATGGTCTCTGAGCTCACGGCTGGGAAAGGGTATAACGAAAGAGTTTCTTGGTGAGGAAAATGAAGATCTGATAAGGTATGCCAGGTCAATTCTTGAGAAAGACAAAATTGATTATTTCATCTTTGGTCACCGCCATCTGGCAATGTCTTACAAACTACAACCGGAAGCAGAAATTGTGTTTCTGGGAGATTGGATAAATAATGGCAGCTACGCTGCATGGGATGGAAAAACACTTAACTTTAATGCCGTAACTTAATCATTCCTTTCTTCAACTTTTACTGTCAGAGTGTAATAAGAATAACGGTCATTAATCTGTTCAAACTTATATAGCAATTTACTTCCTGATTTCCTGGCCATATCAATCAGTCCCATATTTCCTGTGCTTTCTGATTTTATAGTCTGACCTGAAAGAGAACCTCTGAAAAGCTCTTTAAGACCCACTTTATCATTCTTATTAATGATATCAAGTTTACTTCTAAGATCCTCTACATCTTTATTTTGGATCAGATTGCCAGTTGTGAGAGAATGTACTTCATCCTCAGTTCGGAGCATTGCTACAGGCATACCGAACTGTTCCTCCGCTTCTTTTCCCGGACTGTACCTGGCAACATTTTCAAGAATCTCAACAAGGATACGGAAAACCCTCCTTCTGAGTTTTAATTCAACATCTTCTTCAACCAGCTTTGTTTCCGTGAAAGTGAGAACTTCCTTCTCTATATCTGTTGATATATGTCCTGACCAGATAAGGTAAACATTGTTTTCAGCCATAAGTCTTTCGAGCTGTGAAATAGCTTTTCCATGAAAAGGCCGTTCGTTTTCCCCGAAATGTACCCCGACTCCTGCAGAGTTAACCGTCTTACTTAAGATAAAATATGAAAATTCCTCATCCAGAGGAACGAAATCATAATCCAGCTTATTGCCTGTTTTCTTTGCCATCTCTATCAGCCCTAGTCCTGCACCTCCTTTGTTACTGAATTCAGCAGTGCTTAGCATCTGTCTGTAGACCTTTCTTATTTGGTCTGGCTGAAGATTATTAATCTCAGTCAAATGACTTTTCAGATCCATAATTCTGGCAATTGGAAGTACATTTCCAGTGGTCACAGTGTAGCCGGTACCTGTTTTAGAATAGACAACAAGAGACATATCTGAATGCTGATTCTGATCACTGTGTCTCGAAACATTCTGAAGACTTTCAAGTACGAACATAAATAGTCTTTTCCTACCTACAAATCCAAACTCCGAATTCTCCATCTCCTTTTCAAGAAGCATCAGAAGTGGTATGGAATTTTCATTTGTTACAACGCCTCTGTACACGAACATGAGACGTTCTTTCATCATTTTATCACGTATTCGCTTAGTAAGATCCATGCGGGGAAAATATGGTGATTCAATAAGTTTTTAAAAATAGTAAAATTAGTTTGGAGCACCTAAAGTTAAAATTAACAGATTAGATTCTTCTATAATCAGCGATTACATTTAATGCTTTTGACACAGGTGTTAATAATGGACCTCAGGATGGCGCTTGCAAAATCCAAAAAAAAGCGATAGACTTGTTTTTTATTGAATAAAAATACTTATAGATCTGTGTAACATTTCTCTGTTAGTGTAGTTTAATGATTCAATAGGCCCAATAACTTCAATTATCAAGAGTTGACAATTTTATAAATATTTCATGAATAGTAAAACCCTTTTTTTGAAAAATGATCCTGAAGAAAACAATTCTGAGTTTTTAAAATATTTAGTAGAAAACGGAGGACCTGAACTTCAGGATTATGATAAATTCACTTCAATAGTCAATAGCCTTAACCATGATGAAGTAGATGATTTCAGAGTAAAAATAAAAACCATCCTTAACGTGAACACTCTGATTGGTCATGGATTTGTAAAACCTTATGGTTACCCGGGTGATTTTACCCTTATTGATAAAATTTACAGATTTGATATAAATCAGGATTCCCAATACAAAAAATGGGATCTCTTTTTTCAGAATCAACCTGGGGCCAACGCTGTCAGGAACCGGAAGGAGTTTTTTATCGAATATTGCAAAAACCTGGTCCGTAGAAAAGAGAATGCTAAAGTTCTGATTTTGGGTTCCGGCCCCGCTTCAGATGTTTATGAATTTCTCACAGACCTCCCGGGGGGAAATAATATTAATATTGACCTGATTGATTTTGATCAGTCTGCAATTGACTTCTCGATGAAAAAAAATGAGAAGTTTGAGGGGCAGATTTCATACAACAAGATTAATGCTTTGCGTTTCAATTCATATAAATTGTACGACTTGATATGGAGTGCAGGTCTGTTTGACTATTTTAAAGACAAACATTTTACCTTCCTGATAAGAAAATACATTATTTGCCTCACTTGCGATGGTGAAATGGTGATAAGCAATTTCAGCACAAAAAATCCGACAAAGAGGCTCATGGAGGTATTATCTGACTGGTATCTGAATCTAAGAACTGAATCGGACCTTTTCCGCATTGCTTCAGATGCAAATATTGATAAAGAGCTGGTTAGTATTGAAAAGGAAACACTTGGTATTAATCTGTTTCTGAAAATAAGAAAAAATTAAAAATATCTGATCTCAAATCTTTGAGATAATTTAATAAGCTTCTCAATGAATGTTTTTCAAAGTGTGGGAAGAAGTTTCCTCGGGCTTCCATCAACCAGCCAGGAATCATTTTCGATTAATTATCTAACTCTTAACTTTACTGGTAATCTAACTTCCTACGAAAAAGAATATGAGGATGACTATTTCAAAACGTCTCTGAATCCATTCAGATTATCGCTTATCCTTTCCATGATCTTCTATGGGGCATTTGCCTTTCTTGATACAGTTGCGGTTCCGGACCTTAAAGAAGTTTTCTGGTTTATCCGGTTCGGAATTGTATATCCGGTATTGGTTGGCGTTTTCATCTTTTCTTACTCAAAAACATTTAAGGAATACATGCAGTTCACCATATCCTGTACTATGTTTATTACCGGTTTCGGGATCATAATCATGATTATTTACGCATCAAGAGTCCAGAACTATTCATATTATGCCGGGCTGATCCTGATCTTCATTTTTGGTTATACATTTATCAGGGCCAGGTTCATCTATGCCTCATTAGCAGGCTGGTCCATTGTAATTTTATACGAAATTTCCGCAATCTGGTTATCACAAACTCCCTTTATTGTACTCGTTAATAATAACTATTTCTTTATCAGCGCCAACATAATTGGAATGTTCATCAGTTATTTTCTTGAGTTATCGACCCGTAAAGAATTTTATATGAGGATATTGTTGGAACAGGAGAAAGAAAATGTAAAAACCGCTAACAATGCGCTTGAAATA
>JANYIW010000089.1 GCA_025358645.1 Bacteroidales bacterium | reverse complement strand
GCTGATAAAAGTTAAACCACACAAAGCCTCCTTCCATAGCTGCAGTAACTGCCTCTTCCTGTGTATTGATTCCATATAAAGACCCTGATAGGGGGAAGTGGTAAAATTTTGATTCTGACATAATTACGATTATTGTAGGTTTCTCTTGTCCATCTCCTGAAATCTACTGCAAATTAGTATAAAAAACGATATGAGGGATATTCCGTCAGACCCTGGATAAACGAACATTTATACATCAGGGGTGTTTAGTGAGTGATGCTTAAAGTCCTTTTTAACAACAAAGGACACTAACCTGCCTGCCGGCAGGCAGAGAGGGCACAAAGTCCACAAAGGCTTAAGTAATATTATTTGGTTCTTTGTGATCTCTGCGAAAAGCCTTTGTGATCTTTGTGGTTAATGGATTTGATTTCCAGTATTAACTACCCTTTAGAGCATGCAATAAACAAGATAAAGGGGAGTGTGAGGGCTAAAATTTAACAGAGGATAGCTGAATGATACGATAAAAATCATTGGAAGTAGTAATGAATTGAACCAATATTGCAGAAAAAAGTAAAATGAATAACGCTATATATAATTTCAGGGAACCAAAAAATGAACCGATCTTATTATACCGGTCGGGCAGCGCTGAAAGAACATTGCTGGAAGAAGAGCTTAACGTTCAGAAAAACAAGATTATTGATATCCCTCTTATTATTGGGGGAAAAGAGGTTAGAACAGGCAAAACCGGTAAGGTGGTAATGCCCTCCGATCATCGCCATGTGCTTGCAACTTATCATATGGCTACCGAAAAGGAGGTTTCCATGGCAATTAATGCCGCGCTTGACGCAAAATGCGAGTGGATGACATTGTCATGGATGGAAAGAGCCGCTATAATGGCCAAAGCAGCTGAGCTGATTTCAAAAAGGCATCGGTTTCTTATTAATGCTGCCACAATGCTCGGACAGGGAAAAAATGTGATGCAGGCCGAGATTGATGCTGCTTGTGAAGTAATTGATTATCTTCGATTTAATATATTCTTTGCGTCTCTCATATATCGTGAACAACCTATTTCAGAGAGTGAAAATATTAACCGCCTCGAATACCGGCCTCTGGAGGGTTTTGTATATACTGTATCTCCTTTTAACTTCACTGCAATTGCTTCCAACCTCAACACAAGTGTTGCACTTATGGGCAATACAACAGTTTGGAAACCGGCCACAACTTCCTTGCTTTCAAACTACTACCTGATGAAAATATTTGAAGAGGCAGGTTTGCCTGCAGGGGTTATTAACTTCCTGCCTGGTTCGGGTGCTTTAATCAGTAGTATTGTCCTAAAACATAAAGAGCTTGCCGGTATACATTTCACAGGTTCAAATGCTACCTTCAATTCACTCTGGAAACAGGTATCAGATAACCTTACCTCTTACAGGTCTTACCCTAAGCTTGTTGGTGAAACAGGAGGTAAAGATTTTATTTTTGCCCATCAGTCAGCCGATCCTTTGGAACTTGCAACTGCGATCGTACGGGGCTCCTTCGAATACCAGGGTCAAAAATGTTCTGCTGCTTCAAGGGCGTATATACCAGAATCCATCTGGGAGGCAACAAAAAGTCAAATGCTGAAAATGATCTCTGAAATTAAAACCGGAGATGTACTCGATTTCAGGAATCCTGTCAATGCTGTGATTGACGAGACCTCATTTGATAAAATAATGGCCTGCCTTGATAAGGTAAAATCATCAGATGAAGCGAGAATAATTGCAGGAGGAAATGGTGATAAATCAAAAGGCTACTTTGTTGATCCGACCGTGATTGTAACCAATAACCCACATTATTTTACAATGGAGGAGGAGATATTTGGTCCTGTTATGACAATATACATTTATAGTGATGACCGTTTTGAAGAGACTCTTGAACTTTGCGATAATACTTCTCCCTACGCTCTTACAGGTTCAATTTTCAGCAATGACAAATACGCAATGATAAAAGCATGCAGGGTTTTGAGATATGCTGCCGGTAATTTCTATATCAATGACAAACCTACCGGCGCTATGGTTGGACAGCAGCCATTTGGTGGAGCCAGGGCTTCAGGCACAAACGACAAGGCAGGCAGCCACCTTAATCTGCTGCGCTGGGTGAGTCCCAGAACAATCAAGGAAACTCTCATTCCAGCTACCGGTTTTAAATTTCCGTTTATGGAATAAACCGTTAGTATAACTTATTCTCTAATCTAAATTTCTCCCATAGGCTCGGCGAAGTCTCCAGACTTCGCCGTAGATAATATATAGTCTTTGAAGTGAGACTACTTTTTATTAAAGCGAAGTTGCAAACTTCGCTTAGCGGTGTATATATGAAGTATAACATAGCTTTTGGGATTACACAAAGGCTTTTTCTGGTTTTTATGCTTCATTGAAAAAATGTTGCTTAAATTTGAGCATGAAAAGAAGAGCCAGGGAAAATACCAATAAAGCATTGTTTGTTCTTAATCCAACCTCTGGGGTACCCCCGGTTAATTTTATTGTTTCAAAAGAGCTGGAACTTCGGAAAAGAGAACTATCCTTCCACAAATCAATGACCAAGGAAGATACCGGATCGCTCATTAAAGATAATTTTGACAAGTATGAAATCTTTGTCGCTGCCGGTGGTGACGGCACCGTTCATACTGTTGCGACTGAATTAGTG
>JANYIW010000072.1 GCA_025358645.1 Bacteroidales bacterium | reverse complement strand
ACTCAGGATGTATTTATTGCAGTTGGAACATTAAATACCGATTTGGTTTATAAAGTCAGTGGAAAGGATGGAAGATTATATCAGGTTTATATCGGTACGAAGCTTGGAAATATAGATGACCTGAAAAATGTCAGGGATGCGGATCATCCTGCTTATGCATCTTTCGGTACCGATAACCTTTTCGAACCCGCGATCCGAATGACACACAATGATGGAAATCCATCTCTGGAACTAAAGTATATCAACCATAATATTGAAAAACCAGATGCCAATATAACAATTACTAATATCATCCTTAAAGATCCGGAATATCCCGTTGAAGTCACTCTGCATATTAAGTCTTATGCCACGGAAGATATTATTGAACAATGGGTTGAAATTGTACAAAAAGAGGCAAAACCTTTAACAATCTTTAATTACGCTTCCTCAATGCTTCATTTTGATGCCAACAAATACTGGCTCACTCAGTTTCATGGCGACTGGGCTGAAGAGCTGAAAATGCAGGAAAATGAACTGACAAGTGGTATTAAAGTCTTAGACAGTAAATTAGGCACAAGGGCACACAAGTACCAGGCTCCTTTTTTCTTTCTTTCACTGAACGATAAATCAGATGAAAACAATGGAGAACTAATCGCCGGGACGCTGGGGTGGTCAGGAAATTTTCAATTCCTTTTTGAAGTCGATGAAAAGGGTTCTTTACGCGTCATTTCAGGAATTAATCCCTTTGCTTCAGAATATACAATTCAGCCCGGGAAACCTTTTAAAACTCCATCATTCATATTCACATATTCAAACCATGGAAAGGGTCTTGCCAGCCGAAATCTTCATCATTGGGCAACTAATTATGGAATAATGGATGGAAACAAACCTCGTCTTACTCTCCTTAACAACTGGGAAACAACCTTTTTCAATTTCAATGAGCCTAAATTAGTTGGTTTGCTGGATGATACAAAAAAATTGGGACTCGATCTATTTCTGCTGGATGATGGATGGTTTGCCAATAAGTATCCAAGAAATGACGATCGGGCCGGACTTGGTGACTGGCAGGAAAATAAAGTTAAACTGCCTGACGGGCTGGGATATCTTGTCAAAGAGGCCGACAGTAAAGGAGTTAAATTTGGTATCTGGATCGAACCGGAAATGGTAAATCCGAAAAGTGAGCTCTATGAAAATCATCCTGACTGGATACTTAAATTACCTAATCGTCCTGAGGATTACGACCGGAATCAACTTGTACTCGACCTTACGAATCCTAAAGTTCAGGAATTTGTTTATAATGTCGTAGACGGAATGCTTACGAAATATCCGGGAATTGCATTCATAAAGTGGGACTGCAACAGGATGATGACCAGCGCCTATTCGGTTTATTTAAAAGATAAACAATCGCATCTTTATATAGATTATGTAAACAATCTTTATAACATCCTCGACAGGTTGCGTCAGAAGTATCCACATTTTCCGATAATGCTCTGCTCCGGAGGCGGAGGAAGAGTTGATTACGGAGCGCTTCGATATTTTACAGAATTCTGGGCAAGTGATGACACCGATCCTCTTGAACGGGTTTATATTCAATGGGGCTATTCCTATTTCTTTCCTTCTTTTGCTGTATGTAATCATATCACATCATGGGGCAAGCAGTCGCTCAAATTTAAAACAGACGTTGCAATGATGGGGAAACTTGGTTATGACATTCCGGTTAATGAATTTACTGCAAAAGAATTAAAATTCAGTCAGGATGCAATAGCAAACTACAAAAGGTTAAGCGATATAATATGGCATGGAGATCTATACAGGCTTGTTTCTCCTTATGAGGAAAACCGGGCAGTTCTGATGTATATAAACAGCGCTAAAAACAAAGCTGTACTGTTTGCATATACTCTCAATTCAAGATATAATGAAACATTTAATCATGTCCGTTTACAGGGGCTTAACCCGGCCAAGACCTATAAATTACAGGAAATCAATGTCTCTTCCGAAGGACGGCGTTCTGATACTTCTGAAAGCGGGAAAAGCTATACAGGTGATTATCTTATGAAAATTGGTCTGAACCTTAACACAGGGGCTGCGCTATCAAGTCTCGTATATGAAATAACTGAATAAAAGGCTGCCGAGCTTAAGAACTGACTTCCCTCCTGCTTATGCTCATAGTCCATTATTTCTTCACAGGCGCTATATCCATTATATAAAATGAATCGGGTTTTGGTGAACGCCTCGGTCTGGGATTATCGGTAGTTGCTGCCGGAGCAGGATTGAATTCTGCTGTAGGAGCGTATATATGATGCGTTTTAGTATCAATAGCCAAAGTTCTGGCGCCTGGCATGGTTACAATATTTTCAAGAACTTTAAAACTATCTTTATTCAATTCCTGAACAACCGTCATGGTTCCTTCCCCGTTAGAACTGTATGCCCTTTTCATTCCCGGATCAAACTTGACACCATCGCAACCGTCACCTATAGGCAGATTTGCGACAATATGTCCATCGGAAGCATCAACAACAACCATAAGTTTATTACTACACACTGCAAACAGACGATGTGTTTCATTATCAAGAGCAAGTCCGCTGGCTTCTTCTCCCGGAGCTATTGGCCATGATTTTTCAACTTTCAGTGTTTTGACATCAATTACTGATATCAGACTCTTGTCTTCAATATTTACGTATAATTTCCCATTATCGTCAGAAACCGGGAATTCCGGTTTGCCCTCCAGCGCTATAGTTCCGGCAACCATATTTGTTGTTGCATCGATAACTGTAGCATTAGATGTTCTCCCGTTGAATACAAACACTTTTTTTGAAAACTGATCGTACATAATTGCATCAGGGTTCTCGCCTGTGATTTTAACATCGGCTATTAATGAAAGTGTTTTAAGATCGACAACTTTGACTGATGCATTTCGTCCTACGCTAATAAAAGCTTTATTCAGATCCTGAGCAATTGCTATTCCATGAACTCCTGGAGTTTCATTAATAGTCCCCGTAAGCTTCCCGGTTTTTAGGTCCACGACCTGAACAACTGTCCCGTGAGAGATGAATAATCTGCTTCCTGCTTCATCTACAGTAAGATAATCCCATCCACCCTCACCAGGAAGATGAATCTTATTTACGATACTGTATTCAGATTTTGCGTTCTGTCCGAGCAGTTGTGATCCGGAAAGAAGGATTAACAAACAACTTATAAAAACCGAAGATCTTTTCATTTTTAATATTTTTAGTTAGAATTTGAAAATTACATTATTCTGACAATCAAACCATCAAAATTATTCCGAAGTATGTTTATTTAGTTTAGAAAAATTAGTTACCTATGGTTCAGAACAAACGCGTCCACCTCTTCACAGAAAAATTTCTTATCCTGTAAAATCATATTATGTCCGCTACGAGGTGATATCACCATTTTCTTATCTGTTGAACTTATACGGTTAAAAAAATCTTCACCTAATGCAAGCGGACAAATGAAATCATATTTTCCCCATAGCACCAATACAGGAATTGTAACTTTGTTCAAAGATGATGAAAATTCTGATATTGCCAACTCCTTATTAAAATTCGAATCTTCTGAATAGATCAGGTTGCTAAGCATTGCTGTAAGAGGATATTTATCAGTAACTGCATATTTTAAAACCTGAGAAAAATAATTAACGTACTTAATGCTATCAATATAGTTTTCTGCCACAGCTGCATAATCTTCCAATTGTTGTGATTCTTCGATATTAAAATTACCAGTATGGACATTACAATAGCTTATAATCGGTTTCCATTTGTCAACATGTCTTTTTTGTGCAACCTGATATTGTCCAACTGTAAGTAACATCTGTCTGGTAAGGGTATCGTTCAATGGATAATTATGGCTGCCATCAACATTTATTAACCCTTTTATCATGTACTGATAATCGGAACTGGTTACAAAATCTGCAGCAATGAGTCCACCGAAACTATGCCCGAGTAAAAACAAACTCATATTCTTCCCATATCGGAATTTAAGTACCTGTATCACTTTTTTCAGATCTTCAACCATCTGATCAAGATTCAGGTTCCCTCCATTACCCGACCCCTGAGAGGCCCCTGCATCTCTTTGATCCCAGTAAACCATGGCATATTTGTCTTCCAGATTCTGACTGATATATTTTGTGTTATAGAAAAACGCGCTGGCTCCGGGTCCACCATGAATAATTAAAATGTAGGTGTTGCTTAGAGTATTTCCTTGTACCATAACACGCATTGAAGCTCCGGCATTTTCAACGTAGAATACTTCGGTAACGTTTCTGGAAAAAGCAATTTTCTCCTTCTGACATCCGGAGAACAACAATATAAGGCTAAAGAGAAATAATTTTCTCATTTTTATTTCAATATTGATTCCTTAGTTACTTTACTTTTTATCCTTCCTGGCATATATCTAAATCCTAACTCCAGAACAGGTCTGAAATATATGGTGCTGTTATATGGGAACATTGAAAGTAGATTCATCTTTCCAAAGATTGAAACTGGCAATTGCCTCTTCATCGAAAAATCATACCCAAAACCCCCTCCGACTGTTACCAGTGCATAATTATACCCTGCATGTCTGATAATAGAAATACTCCCATTGTCAGCTACCCTGTAAGTTGTTCCTCCAAGAAAGGTCCTGCTGTAACCGGGGCCAACGGAAAATTCAAAAATAAAACCGCTGGATTTAGTTCTTCTCATAACCCATTCTGCAGTCAGGTAAAAATTATCATGAAAATAAGGATGATGGTACCAACTTAGATTTCCGGTAAGAAACCGACCTTTGGTAAAAGATTTCCCAATTCCGCGCTTTTTTAATCTTTGAATATCTATTTGTTGAAAGGGAAACTCGATACCAGAACTTATGCCTGGATAAATCAGAGAACTATTGTAGGAAAATTTAAGTTTTAAATGACGGTCAGCCAATTTTTTAATTGAGTCACTCTGTGCCTGACACAATGTACAATAGATGATTGTTAATATGGAAATCCCCGTTTTCAACATATCCTTTAAAATACAAATTTAGCGCTAATTCAAACATCAGCCTGCAATTGTTAACAAATCTCATCAGAGTGATTAATATCTTTGTGTTACTTTACGAATTACTTTTTGTTAAAGTTAAAGCATTTCAGCCTGTTATGATTAAAACATTGTTGCTTATCGGCTCAGGAGGATTTCTGGGGAGCATATCCAGGTTCCTGGCATCCCGCTTTATGCAGAACAATTTTCCATCTGCATTCCCCTTTGGGACTTTCTTCGTTAATATTTCAGGTTGCCTACTTATCGGGTTAATTTATGGATTCTCTGAAAGAAACCCGCTGTTAACGCCAGGGTGGAAAATGTTTCTCGCGGTCGGCTTCTGCGGTGGCTTTACTACCTTCTCTACTTTTGCGAATGAAAACCTTGCACTCTTAAGGGACGGTGACTTCTTCCACTTTATTATATACACCGGACTCAGTGTTTTCCTTGGCATAGGAGCAACCTTTTTGGGAGTTATAATAACTAAAATATAGTATTGCCATGCAAACTGAAGAAAAGGCCCAGCGGTTACGAATTTATATAAGTTCAACCGATAAATTTGAACTCTCACCTCTTTATGAGGTAATTGTATATGCCGCCAGATCCTTTGGATTAAAGGGAGCTACCGTTCTTAAGGGTATAATGGGTTACGGTGCCAGCAGTACGATATATACTGATAAGCTATGGGAGATTTCAGAAAAAATGCCTCTTGTAATTGAAATCATCGATGAATCTCATAAATTAGAACCATTTCTTGATCATATCAAACCGTATTTTGAAAAAGCAGGAAAAGGTCATCTTATAACAATTGATGAGACTACTATATTAATGCACAAAACAGGAAACAAGAAATAATTTGAAAAGTGAAAAGCTCAAAATTTCAAATTGAGTAGCATTCTGACAGCCTGATAACCAAAGTACAATCCAATAAAGCATAGGATAACAGCCAGGCTTTTGACAAAAGCCGAAATAATCTTAATATTTATTCGTTGACGAAATCGCACAATCAGGAATGCAAGCAGGTAGAACCAGATTATACTGCCAACTGAGATGAAAAATGCGTAGCAAATGCTGATAACAAGATGAAAAGAAGCCGGAAATATGGTTTGGACTACCTCATGATTCCGGTTTTTAAGTATTGGAATTTTTTCAAGTTTCTTAAGCGCTAATCCCTGGGAGTTTTCGATCTTCTTGCCTTCTATATTACCGATCTCTTCAGCATTCTTATCAATATTAACAGCCAGTCCGCCTGTTTGCAGGCCAAGAGCTGCTATAAATGAAATCACTAATAAGGATGATGTTAACCAACCAATAAACAGAGTCGGATTAAAGAAGTTGATCATAAACCCGGTATAAAATGCTCCTTTCTCCTTTTTCTTAATCTTCTCAATAATATGACTTTTATCCTCAAGATGTTCAATATCGATTTTTGTGCTGTAAATTTTGTACCCCAGATAAAAAAGCAGTAATGAACCAAATGAAAATATATAAGGGATGACTGGTTTGTAAAAGGAATATAGTTTTGTCAATCCGAAGACCGCAATAAATACATACGTAAAATCGGCAAAAGATGCTCCTAAATTTACCAGGTTACAGTATCGTAATCTCCCTTTGAGGGCATTTGTAGTAATGAGAATACTAATAGGACCTGCTATTGGCATTGAAAAAAGAAAGCCAGCCAACAGACCGGCAATAGACATGGTTATGATACTTTCTGCCATTACACTTTGTAGTTGTGTTGCAAAGGTAAAGATATTTTAGCAACAGTTTATATTGGAATCCGAACATCCACAAGTTGATTCTGAGTTCCTTAGTATACCGTTAAGAATTCCGGCAACACATCCAACGCCCGATTTCACAGTTATTGCCAGTACAGGACAATTCAAGGCGCAGCTTTATCCGGTCTTTAAATCCAAATGTGACTCTCCTCATTTGCTTATCAGCCCTGTAGCCATCACGGATAAATCTTTTTATGTCAGAAGCGCCGACAGGGCCATAAAGAACATTAAAGCCGGTCTCCTCTTTAATCTTATGGGCAGCCACTCCGGTTGCCCCCAACTGTGGCAGGATTAGACGTTTGTGACTCACAATTTTCCCGAGCGAAACAAGTTTGATTCTGTTCACGAGTTCCTTTGTTCCAAAGGTACCCTTCCCTGCAGCACACCACACATTTATACCCTTCGTATCCAGTACCAGGATCCATCCATTCTCTCCGCTGAGATTTTTACGCAGAGCATCGAATGAAAGCTTATAATTTGCAGTCACAAATACATCGGATTCCGGGCCGGGTGTACCGACGGCATAGAGACCCGGGCCCACCCTGTAATTATTACGATTGATTCCCCAGCGTACCATAACGGCGCCCAGAAAATCTCTAAAATCAATATTTGTGGAGACGTTTGGGATTAATGCATCCGATATTGAAACGGTCCCGGTTAAAAAAGAGTTTTTCATATCAAATTAAGAAATCGTTATAAAATTTATAGAATGCAGATCGTATTTCATCTCTGATCCTCCGGAATTCAAGCATAATGAATTCCTCCGATCCGGTAGCATTTGATGGATCTTCAAATCCTATATGTAAGCGATGTTTCACTTTTCCGGAAAAAAAAGGACATGATTCATTAGCGTCATCACAAACAGTAATAACATAATCCCATTCTGTGTTCAGATAAATGCTGACATTTTCAGGTGTGTTATGACTGATGTCGATGCCGGCTTCTCTCATAACTATTACTGCCCTGGGATTAATCTTTGATGTGGGAAATGTTCCTGCTGAAAGGACTTCATTTCTTTTATCGAACGACTGAAGAAATCCCCGGGCCATCTGACTGCGGCAGCTATTCCCGGTACATAAAATAAGGATCTTCATATTCTTAATAATTTGAAAAGTTGAAAGTGAGCTAAAGTTTTGAGTGCCTAAAGTTACCAAGTTAATTAAACTTTCCCGAACTCCTCAAGATACCTTTTGATATAAAAATCTTTCTGTTTTGACTTGTATTGCATTATAAACCGGGGATGTTCAAGCGGCACAATTCTATCGAAAAGTCGCAGTTCATTATTCAGCTGAACCAGAAATTTATAATTTTTACCTGTTCCCAGACAAAAACAGCTATCCCTCTCAATACCAAGCTCAAGCTGTCTTGTTAAACTAATTATGATAAAATCCATGACAGCTATTGTAAGGTTTTTATTGTCATAATAATTATAATTGACACTCTTCCCTTTACTGCTGATAGTTGTAAAACCCAGGGGACAGACTGCACCAATAAAAAATTTATCATAAAATTTCTCAACACCTCCAAATGCATCAATCATATCATAAATATAAACTGAGGAAGTCTCAAATGTATCGAGTCCGGGAATTGACAGACCACATTTTTCTGAAAGTCTTTTACTATCAGTGAAAGGGATTCCGGTTACACCTGCTCCAAACCTTCCGGGATTAATCCCCAGAATAAGATGACGCGAATTATGATCATCATAGAATTTATGATAAAACTGAGAAATCAGAGGAATTATCTTTGGGTTATCCCTGAATGGGTTCATAACTGATATTTCATCAGGTACTGAACCTTTAAATTCAAGTTCTCTGAAAAATTTTATTGCTTCCTCAGAAAACATTAATTTTTCAGACAACGAACAGAATATTTATTTAACTTTTCAGTGCCATGAATATCTGCAATATCTACTTTCCTTGAGATATCAATTAGCGGCTTATCATCCAGCAGCAGATAACTGAAATATTCTGCATTGGTCTTATCATATTCTGTAGATGTCCAGTAATAGCCGCTTTCATCCATCTCTGAAAAGGTGCCCTCATAATCCTGCATTCCCCCGAGTTGAATACCAAATGAAGTGGGATCTGATGCTATTTTCCCCCATGTCTCCTTATGCTCAAAATAATTTATAAGAGTTTGAAATTCAGCCCCTGATGGAAGACGCCAGCCATTGGGACATGTTTTTCCTGCAGTCTTCCAATCATAAAGGACACCATACCCCGAAATATTGTTTGAATCGTTGTCATAATAAAATGCACCGCTTTTAGCTTTATACCTGAGGTTTTCTGCCATCCAGGTAGCTCCAGTTATTGTTATAGTCCGATAAACATTGCCATCCCGCTTATCGGTGTATTTACCCTGACCGGATAAATTTGCAAAAGCTAATAATAACAGAAAAGCTGATAAAATCTTCTTCATATCTCTTTTGTTTTCAAATATTAAAATAAAGCCGAATATTCATTAATCAAATATCATACCATATCGGAAAACCGCATGCAAAAATAAAATATGCGTTCATATAATACAGTTGAAAAATTAAAATGTTATTAACCAATCATAGCTATTAATTAAGAAAGTTTAAGACCTGTTAAAGGCTAAAGAAGATTTTAAGATATCTGGAAGCCTACAAAAATATTTTTAGGGGAATTCTCCCAGATATTATATCCAGACCATTTTGGTCATATTTGATGAATAAAAATTAAGGCATACTTTTTGATTTATTAACTCTTAAGGTAATTACTTTTCAGAAAAAATCATGCTTACTTAAAAAACAATTATTATGAAATCAATAATTCCATTCTTATTCTTATTGTTCTTTTTTATTGATTCTTTCAGTCAGGATAACTTTAAGGTTATTAAAGTGAATGGGACCATATTATTAAAATCAAAAAATATTTCTTTGGAGACAGGAACGGTTTTTTCGGAGAAAGAAGATTTGCAATTCAGGACTGAAGATGCAACGGCTGCAGTCATAAATGCACAGAGAGGAAGGATGATTCTTACAAACAACAATCATGATCTTTCAACTGCCAGTTCCAATTACCTTCCCTCAATGTATAATATAAGTTCAAGAGGCGGATCACTTGTAAATATTGTAGATCTTCAGAACCATTTCTCAGGCAAGTATGTTGTTCTTGGCAGACAGGCAATCGAAATGGATGTGAAGAATTTTCCAATGGACAAGGATAATTTCTTTTTTTTAAGATATATCTTTAAAGGTGAAGAGATAAACAAAAAACTTGGATATTCAGGAGACACTTTAATTATAGATAAACGGAGCCTCTATACCGTTGATGGTAATCCGATTCCCAGCCCCGATAATACTTCAATCAGGCTTTTTTACCGCAAAGGATCAGAATCTATTGCGGTAAGTGAATTTGATCTTATTTTCCCTGACATCAGGCAATTGACAAAGGAGATACAGATTATTCTCGATGAAATTAAGAACAAATCATTCACGGAAAAGTTTGCGGAAGTTACATCTTATATAAATGAGGAATATGGAAAAATTAACAAGGGAAATCTTCTAACATGGCTGGATATCAACTTTGGTTTAAAAGCCAAATAGTTTCTTATAAATTTTTGAGTCTCATCCTTCTCACCAAACCCTGAAATCCATACTTATGTTCTGTATCCTGGATGTCGGACTCTGTCTTCCATTTGATAATTTACTGACATTAGCACGGACATAATCCTGAAGCTCTGACAACATTATTTCCCCATCATTGTTAAGGTCTGCTGCTTTTTTACTTATACCATTCAAAACGCAGAAAGTAAATAGCCCGTTTTTCCACTGGTCTCCTTCCATTGCAAATTCGGCTCCCCCGGCTGACGAAATGACTGTAGAGCCGGTTCCTTTTCTTATATCAGTAAATAGTTCCTTCATTAGTTCCGCGGTATTCTCAGTTCCGAAAGACTCCTTCATCCTGACGCCTGCTCCGGCGCTACGGAAAGACACATTTCCGAACTGAGTATTTGTTGTCTTAGCCAGTTCCATCTCATCTTTATCGACCTCACCGGAAAAGCAAGTATCCATAAAGAGAATCTTTTTGATAGAATTCAAACCATCAAACAGAGCTTCAATATTTTCATAGATGATCCCTTTCCCTGCAGGATTATTAAAATCCATGTCATAAGTACCAAAATAATAATCGAGGTTTGTATCAAGCAGACCGTGTCCTGCAACGAACAACATTACCACATCATCCCTTCCGGCTCCCTCAAAAAAAGATCTCAATTCCAGGAGCCTGGCTGAAGTGACTTGTTCGTCTGTCAGAGTCTTGATATAGACGTTTTTATAAAGTGAAGTATCGCCTTTGAACAACTGGGAAATATCTGATGCATCTTTACTTGCATAATTAAGATCGAACCTGGAATCGTGATATTTCGATACTCCCAGAGATACAAGATACAGGTCAGGCTTTCCGGCAGGCGCATTACAATTTACCTCAATAATCTCTTTTAATGATTCCGCACCCTTCTGGTTAAGAGCAGAAACCTGTATTTTATTAATGCCTGATGCAAGCTGAATTTTTATCTCATCCGATGAAGTCTGTGTATCGGACAATCTCTTATCGATTCCGTTCTTACCAAATAATGCGACATCATTTATCCAGACATTTATCCTGTCGAGTTTATACTTTGAATCCAGAGCTTCAATTTTCAGGGTCAGATTTTTTTTATCGGTAACCTGCCCGATCGATTCAATATTGGTAATTGCTACCTCAGGCACGTGGAAATCCTCACTCAGCATATCCTCAGTAAATCCAAGCTTTTTAATCCTTTTCTGATAAGCTCTGTTGTACGCAGCAAGAAGCGCGGGTGATGTATTCCCAATCTTTCTTAGAACAATATCAGGTCTGTTGTATTTCAGGTCGAACTGTTCAAACGGATAGAACTTCATGCCAAATGTGAAGCCAATCTCACTAACAGCATTTTTTGTTGCAAAATAGTAGTTATCCGGCGTTTTAATAAGAAAATCATTATCATTAATTGCATAGAAAGTCACAATCTCCGAACCTTTTTCAACATCCCATAATTTCAGAACCCCGTCCCAGCCTCCGGTAATAAGCCTCTTTCCGTTTTGAATTAATACGGCTGAAGAAATTTTATCAGTATGACCAGTGAATTTCCTGATAATGGAATTTGTTGGCAAATCATATAGTTCCATAGAATAAGCAGGATCCTGGAATAGAAAATTTTTATCATCATTTAAGAAGAGCAGCGGAGCCATTCCTTTTTGCAATTTTGAAGCAATATTTTTCTTATAATCAAACATTACAATATTCCTGTCATCATCAGCAAACAGCAGTGAATCGTTATTTGCCTCAAAAGCCAATGATCTTACCGGGCTCTTATTCTGGAATGCTGATATAAGCTGCTTTTTTTTAATATCCCATATTTTGAGGGAATTAATTTCATTATAATTTTTATTAAAATCTGAAGACAATCTTATACCCTCTCTCAACTTAACAGGATCAAAAAGTGCATTACTGGTCATTTTATAATCGTGTCCTGCACTTGCAAGAATTCTTCCATTTGAATTGAAGGCTAACGCGTCAACTGAAATATAATGAGCAAGTATTTTCTGATCAACATTTTGTGATTGATTATCGATAATATGTATTGGTAGTATCCTTGGAGCTAATATTTTGTAAAAAAATCCCGATCTGAATCCTGTGCCTCCGGCAGCAGTATATCTGTTGTCGCGGGAAATATCCATCGCGTTAAGAGTTTCGAGATTATTCAGAATGAGGGATTTTGTAAAAAAATATGAAGTGAAAGTATTCGCAAAAACAGATAAGATTGGAAGATGAAGGACAGCATTAAATAATGCCGGGTTAGTATTGCCCTTCAATGAAACATCCAGCTTATCTGCGTCAAGGTTCCAGAACTTTATCCTATTATCCAATCCGACCGATACAATAGTGTTCTCTTTTGAAGTAAAACCAAGTCCGCAGATATTTGATTCATTTTCTCTTATTGATCTCAGATCTAGATTTTGCTTTAGATTTAATATTTTAATCGAATTATCCGAGACGCCGATAGTAATCAGATCCCCTGTTTTGTTAACAGCAATTGCCGTAATCGGGAAAGTTGTGCTGCTGAGTTTCCTGAGGATTTTTCTTTCATTGATATCCCAAATACAAATATCTCTTCCTGCATCACAGGAAACCAGGATATCCTTATTTTTCGGATGAAACAATAGAGTTGTAACCGAGCTGACACCTGCAAGACCGGGGTATTCCTTTCCGCTCGCATAATCCCATAAATAAATACTGTTGTCTTCATTTCCGGCAGCTATAAATGAATGATCAGCATTAACCGAACCAGCAGTGAACTTATATTTGTTAAATGACGAAGAACGTGAAAACAGATTTTTATTTGACACTAAATTCCTTTTTCTGATTTTCGGAAATGCAAGAAGTATTGGTGTTTTTTTTCTTTGATTTAACGAAATATCAGAGAATAATATTTCTTTAAGATTCTCATCTGCCCAAAGCCAGAGAATGTGCCTTGCTTTATTTTTATTTGTAAGCTTGACTAAATTGAAATACTTATCTGATTTTGGATCATCCAAATCGAATAAGTATATCCGCCCCGTCCTGCAGACATATAAACTATTACCGTCAACTGAATAGCCAACTCGTATATATTCAGAGCGGTCAGATTTGAACCTTTTAATAATGGGTGAGTTGGAGAGTTCAGTATTCAGTTCAGTCAACTCGTTGTTTTTCAGATTCCATTCACCGGAATATAATGGGTTACCGCAAACGATAATACGGTTGCCGTCAGGTGAAATATCGAGCGATACGATCCGCAATGCATTAACCAGAGGCATCGATTTAATTACAGATTCGGTATTAAGATCCCATATCAGTACTTTGCCATCGTCACTTGCGGTGGCGAGCATATTTCCTGAATTAAAAAACTTCATACAATTGATAGTAGCGGTATGACCTTTTAACCTTTTTATCTGTTTGCCAAGATTAAAATCCCATATTATTATCAGGTTATCCTTCCCGGCGCTGGCCAGATATTTGCCATCATTGCTGAATGCGAGAGTGGTTACCTTATCGGTATGCCCGGTCTGGATAGTAAGCTGAGGCAACTGAGCATACATAATTGCTCGTTGAAATAAAAATAGAATTAAAAAAACCCCCATTAATTTTGCCTTCATCTTCATCCTTGTTACTTAAGATTTATGCTAAAAGGCAATTCAGTGACATCTGAGAGAAATTGGGTTCCTAAATCAATCTCAAGGTTACCTTCTGCATAAAAACCTGATTGAAAAGGATCCGTCCAGATACCTTTTGGTACAATTTTCCATGTAGATTCAAAACATTTAAAATTACCTTCCAAAATGTTGCCAAGACGTCGTGCAAGAATCATTCTGTCAAAATAACTGGTAAGAAAATCATTGTTTTTATATACAAATCCACCGGTAATGTCAGCTATTTTGAAAAACAAATCATCATTTGCCAGGTCATAATCAACATAATACTCTCCTCCTTTTTCCATTATGGTTGACACTTTTATTCCATACCGTTTTGCTTTATTAATTACAGAGTCTTTGGTTATCCCGCTGTTTAAATAAGAAGTCCGTGAATATAAAAGAAGAAGATTTCTATTATTTCCTTTACCACTCCTGTTTATTGTATCCAAAAGGATATCAATGCTTTGAAGTAATGGAAGCTTACTGATTTTTTCTGTAAGTTTTTCAGCATTATTAAGCAATCTGGCTAAAGGTAAATCGAGTCCGGCATCATTGCTGGTAAATCCTTTTCCGAAAAAACTGGCATATTGGGGGTTCGGCTCAAGAATTGAAAAGAGGAAAGAATTATTATCTCCCTGGTTTTTAAGAAACTTCCTCAGGAAAGATTCTGTCGGGCTCAGCTTGCGGTCAAAATCATAACTAATGATATTATAGACCTTATCCAATAGTATCGCACATGAGTAGTTTCCTGAATAAGGGGTTGTGACCTCTCTGTTATCCAGCAGAGTCCCAATAACATCAGATGAGTACAATGTCAGATTATTTTCAATTGTTTTCTTTGTAAGTTGATCCGACTCCTCTCCTTCAAGGACAAAGAATCTGACTTTAAGAGTAAGTTCCTGTGCTGAAATGTTTTCTGCTCTGGTTGACAGAACCCCACAGGAGAATGTCGATGAAGGAGACGAATCCACCGGAGGAGTACATGAAACTGTGCATGCAAATGAAAATAAAACGAAATATCTTAGTAATAATTTTCTCATTCCTTATTTAACTTCCGTATATACTTTTTCGATTTCAGATCTTTAGGTGCAATGGAAAACCCAAGGGCCAGATTAATCTGATATGTGTCTTTAAAATTTGCATTATATTTATCAATGTATCTGTTCATAGAAGTTATGTTCTTGTCGACAAATAAATCAGCAGTAAAATTGTAATATTCCATGCCAATCCCCGATCTGAAATAAACAATAAAAGATCTTAATTTATCAATCATAAATTTTCTCTTTTCATCATCAGCAGAATTTGCTGTCGCGTAGTTGAAATAGTCGAAACTTTTTGAAAAAACCGAATAATAATTCCGTCGGATTTTGAATATTTTGTTATTGATACCTGCCAATATCCTGAATTTAACCGGTTCATCATGTCTGAATGTATATGTTGCAGTAAAGGGAATATCAATACTGCTATAGAATAATGAAGCAAATGTGGGGGTATAATCACTTAATATTCTTTTACCATAGAAATAAACATTATTCTGGAAATTTAAACCTGTCTGGAATGAAACCTTTTTACGGATATATCTTAAGAAAAGACCTGAATTCGACAAACTAGGTGCGGATAATCTAAATGACGGATTAAGGATTTTCTGTGAAGTATAATCATTATATATTATATAGTCCTGATCAAATAATATCATCGAAGCCTGAATTGGAATAAATTGTATCCCAAACTCAAATGTTTGTCCGGACAAATAAGGTAAACCGAAAAAACTGAATATCAATATAATATAAGCCTTTCTCATAATGATTAATATTCAATCTGTCGTATTTGTGAAGGAGAAGGCCCTTTCATGACCGGTAATGAAATTCCTGCCTTAATAAGAAAGCTGGAAGAGAATGGAACACTGAATGTGCTATAATAATTGTTAATATACTCTTTTTGACCGGGGACAAAATTATATCCTCCCGATATTGCCACCGGGAAATTTCCTTTCTTCAGGATCAGTTCAATACCTGCATAAATCGAATTAACTCTGTTTTGTACTCCTTTAATTAATGTCTCTTCAATATGATAGCTTCCTATATGGTTAAAAGAAGAAATTGCTATTGTAGTGTTTACCTCTATTCTTTTTGACTCGGGATCGATTACTTTCATTCTGAAACCAAATGTTATAGCGTTGGCGCCCCCTGTAATGATAACTGGAATTTTCTCATCTACACGATAAGACACAATCGGGACCAACCCATAATAAGTGGCAGGCAGGTAATGATCATAACCGATAACTAGACCCAGCTTTTTATAAAGATAATAGCTGTAATTCAAACCGAACCCATAAAACGAGACCTGCCGGTCGTTAATATTACTAAAATGCGAAAATGCCCCTTCTGCATTTAAACGGAATTTCTGCGAATACAGCGGAAGAGTAATAAAAGCAAATAATACAAAAAGGTATCGTCTCATAAAAGAATTTCGGTATGATTACCGGTTTCTAAGATAGAACTAAAATAGCAGATGTTTTTCACTTTATATTCTGCTTTGTAAAATTTATTTTAAAGCTAATAGTTTTTTTATACTTTTATGTTGATTATAAGTATAAATTCAACCTGATATATTTTTCAATATAAAAATAATCCTGAGTCCAGATGAAATGTTTCAGTTACAAGCCAATTTTACTTCTTTTCTTACTGGTTTTACCTCTATTGATCTGCTGTGAAAATAAAGAGGGAAAAAAATATCTCAGGATAGTTAATTCAATTAAAGCTGATTCCAATCCGGTTGTAAGAGACAGTAAAAATGAAATGCCGATTGATGGAAATTATCACGAGGTTTCTGGTTATCTCGAAACTGAATACAAATTACTGAATGTTGTCTGGGATTCAGTTACGAACTGGACTCCTGCCTGTATTCTTGAGAGGGTGTGGGTAACTAACAGAACAGTAAATAGTTACTTTGGAGATTTTGAAATATTGCCTGACGACA
>JANYIW010000068.1 GCA_025358645.1 Bacteroidales bacterium | reverse complement strand
GGCAGCTGTTATGTTAGTCCAGGTTGTGCCATCTTCCGTTTTTTGCCATTGATATAAATAAGTTCCATTCCCTCCTGATGGAATAATACTGGTAGTTAATTGGTTTGGAGTAGTGTTGTAACAAATTGTTTGATTGTCTTTAATCTCTCCGGGGACAAGAAGGGAATTAACCGTAATAGTTAAAACATTCGTTTCTGTCGTACCACAAGATGCATCAGTAGTCAGGCGTTTGTAATATTTCTTGACTGTCAGGGTTGGTGGCTGAAAGCTTTCAGAGGTTGCGCCTGTTATGTTTGACCATGTGGAATTATCCAGGGAGTTTTGCCATTGATAGCTAAAAGTTCCTGCGCCACCTGTTGGGGATGAAGCAGAAACCAGCTCCGCGGGAATAGCTCCATAATTCACGGTTTGCGA
Organism: Bacteroidales bacterium; assembly: GCA_025358645.1. Taxonomy (GTDB): domain Bacteria; phylum Bacteroidota; class Bacteroidia; order Bacteroidales; family VadinHA17; genus LD21. Next base: position 3,184 of record JANYIW010000068.1, on the reverse strand, counting down.
TGATCCTATTACTCCTGGTAAAAATTGACTTCGAACTGTAACATTAATTTGATTACTTGTAACAGTTCCACAGGTACCGCTTGTTTCCGTTCTTCTGAAATAAGAAGTCGAAGTTAAATTTCCTGATGTATAAGTTTCGCCAGTTGCTGATTGGATGTCGGTCCAAGTGGAAGCAACCAGTTTTTGCCATTGATAGGTATATGAACCCGTTCCACCAGCAGGATAAGTATTAGTAAGGAAGATCCCAGGTGAGATCCCGTAACAAATAGTTTGATCTGCTTTTACTGATCCCGCTACCAGGGGACTATTCACAACAATTTGCACGGAATTAGTCTGAACCGCTGCGCAGCTCCCGCTTGTTTCCGTTCTTCTGAAGTAGAGCGAAGATGTCATTACGCCAGGTTGGTACGTTTCAGAAATTGCACCCGTTACTTTATTCCATGTGGAATTATTAACTGAATTTTGCCATTGATAAGTAAACGTTCCGGTTCCTCCTGTTGGCTGTGTACTTGTTACTAGTAGCGCCGGGGGAGTGTTATAACATATAGTCTGGCTGCTACTGATTGTCCCTGCAATAATATCCGGTCTTATAATTATCGCGATTGTATTAGTATAAGCTGAGCTACAGGAGTTAATAACCTTTCTGCGATAATACATTGTAGAAGTGAGGCTGGACGGTTGGTATGATTCATTTGTAGCTCCACTTATTGGTGACCATGAAGAGTTATTTGGCGAAGACTCCCAAATCCATGTAAAGGTTCCCGTCCCCCCCGCTGGAGAGACATCTGTTGTAAGAAGTGCAGGAGCCTCGTTATAACAGATTGTTTGACTTGTACCTATCGAGCCTATATTAACATCTGGCCTTATAGTGATTGTAACTGTATTGGTGTAGCCACTGCCACAAAGATCTGTTACCGATTTACGATAATAAGTTTTTGCGGTCAGAGATAATGGTTGGTAAGAAGTCCCTGTTGCCCCGCTTATACTGTTCCAATTGGAATTATCAATTGAACTTTCCCATGTATACGTGAATGAATTACTCCCTCCTGATGGTGCTAATGTTGTTGTTAACATCCCCGGAGCTGAGCTATAACAAATAGTTTGATCAGCTCCAATTGTTCCAATAGTAACCGGGGTTCTGACAGTTACTTGAACAACATTTGTATAACCCCCTCCGCAGGAAGCATCGTTTACGTGCCTCCTGTAATAAGTTGTCAGAGTTAAAACTCCTGGTTGATATGTTTCACTGGTTGCTCCTGATATGGCATTAAAATCAGTGCCGTTCAGTGAGTTTTCCCAAAAATAGGTATACCCTCCCATCCCTCCTGATGGGCTGGTACTGGTTAGTGATGCCGGGGTGGTGTTTATACAAATTGTTTGAGCTGATCCTATAGCCCCGACAGAGAAAATAGGCTTAACAGTAATTGTTACAGTATTGTTATAACCATTACCACAATTAGCGTCAGTTACTTTCCTTCGATAGTATGTTGTAACGGTTAAGGCAGGGGGCTGATAAGAAAAACCAGTTGCGCCAGTAATAATACTCCAATCAGTATTATTAAGAGAGCTTTCCCAGATGTATGTATACGTCCCTTGTCCTCCGGATGGAGCTGTAACGTTTGTAAGAATAGCGGGCGTTACTCCGTTACAAATAATTTGATTACTACCAATAGAACCTATCGAGAAAGCCAGGCGAACTGTAACGGTTACCTCAGCGGTAAAAATCGCAGGACAGTTAGCATCAATAATCTTTTTCTTATAATAAGTTGTTTGTGTTAATGCCGGGGGCTGATACGAAACCTGATCAGCTCCGGGGATAGGATTAAATGTAGAGTTATCTAGAGAGTAGTACCATTGATAGGTATATGAATTTGAAGCGCCCGTAGGATTTGTTAAGGTTGCTATAATAGCGGGAGTATCATTGTAACATATAGTCTGGTCACTTCCAATTGTTCCAGCAGATAAGTTAGTTCGTACATCAATTGTGACAGTGTTTGTATAAAGCGTCTTACATGAGTTTATAATTGCCTTACGATAGTAAGTCTTAGAAGTCAGAGCCGGGGGCTGGTAGTTCTGACCCGTAGAAGATCCTGAGGCAGAGGACCAGCTTGTGTTATCTGGCGAGCTATACCATTGATAAGTGTTTGAACCAATTCCTCCGGTTTCAACTCCGGTAACTGAGATTCCGCTTGGAGTAGCGCCATAACATATAAGCTGATCTGATCCTATTGTTCCCGGAGCCAGATCGTTGTAACCGTGTATTTGAACTGAATTTGTATATGTTTCTCCGCAACTTGCATCAATAGTCTTTCTTTTAAAATACATGTAACCAAGAGCAAAAGAAGGCTGATGTGTCTTTGAGTTTGCACCCGCTATGGGGTTCCAGTTAGTATTGTCATTAGATGAATACCACTGATAACTGTAGTTAGGATAAGAGCTTCCCCCTGTTGGTGACGCTGTTTCACTAATCAGCGCTGGTATAACATTATAGCAAACTTCCTGGTTGCTCCCGATAGATCCATTGGTAAGCGCAGGGTAAACGTATTTTGCAACTTCGTTACTGGGGCTACTCACGCAGCCAAGCTCCGTGGTGGTAATAACCCTCCTGTATAATGTTGTTTGGTTAATATATGTTGGCTGATAAGATGTTAAAATAGCACCAGAGATATCATTAAAAGATCCCGCACCGGTTTTGCTTTGCCATTTATTGGTATACGTGGAGTTGGCTGAGAGAGAAACACTATTTATGTTTTGGGGCGTTCCTCCGACATTACAGATTGCTTCATCCGATCCAATGGAATTACTGGATGCTCCCACGACTTTTAAAGTAATAATATTAATCCCCTCCCAGCCTGAACACATGTCGGCTTCGATATAATTGAAAGTCCAATTACCAACAACATTAAAAAACCCTGCAGGAAGGATATAATAGCCTGACATAAGGTTATTGGGAGTTATCATTGCTTCCGTGATTACTAAAGCTATAGATCCGTCAGGCTTTTTTATTGTAATATCATTATAAAAACCATATTCAGAACATGAACCATATTCATCACAGTTATATTCATAGTTCGTAGAAAGATCTAACTGAAATGGAGATCCATAATTAGCGCAAACTTTTTCATTAGGTATATTGTGAAAGTCTATATACTCATAAGCAGAACTGCAAGAACCCTGACCAAAA
>JANYIW010000407.1 GCA_025358645.1 Bacteroidales bacterium | reverse complement strand
GGATACAGAGAATAAAAATGAGCTTCATAAACTCTTCTTTAAACTCAGGGATACTTTTGGACAGACAATTGTAATAGTAACTCACGATCGCCAGCTTGCATCTATGTCTGACAGAATACTTCAGATAAAAGACGGACTTATTCTAAATGAGTCTTAAGCTATCATACAACGGAGTTCCCACAACTGAAATAAAGGCTTTTCTCGAAGAAAAATACCTTCAGTATAATAATCCTTCTTTTATTGAATGTGATCCTATCTCTATTCCTCATAGTTTCTCAGTTCTTCATGACAGATTCATGTTCTTACGGCTAATTAAAGTAGCATAAATATTAGCCATTATTCCTTACTTTTACCAGGCCAAAGTTAGGGATATGAAGTTAAATAAAACAGAACTGAAGGAGTTTTTAGATGAAAAGGTTGAACTATATAACCGGCCCGCATTCATTGAGCTTGATCCCATAAGCATCCCACATCGTTTTACTGGCAAAGAAGATATTGAGATTTCAGGTTTTTTAGCTGCAACCATTGCCTGGGGTAACCGAACCATGATCCTGAGAAATGCAAATCGTATGATGGCATACCTGGATGATTCACCATATGATTTTATATTGCACCACAGTGAAAATGATCTGGAAAGAATTTCAACAGTCATCCACAGAACATTTAATGCTTCAGATTTTATCTACTTCATTAAAGCGCTTAAACACATCTATAAGACACAAAACGGATTGGAAGGCATATTCAACCAATACCGAACACAAGATTCCTTACAGCCAGCTATTCATCAGTTCAGGAACAAGTTTTTTGAATTACCACATAACAGCCGAACTATGAAACATATTTCAGATCCATTAAAAGGATCGGCGGCAAAGAAATTAAATATGTATTTGAGGTGGATGATCAGGAAAGATGACAGTGGTGTTGATTTCGGAATTTGGGAGTCGATTTCACCTTCAATCTTATCATGTCCATTGGATGTTCACTCAGCAAATGTTGCAAGGAAGCTCGGTCTTCTTACACGTAAAAAGAGTGATACAAAAGCTGTATCTGAACTTGATTCTAATCTCAGGGAATTGGACAGCAGCGATCCAGTCAAATACGACTTTGCATTGTTTGGGTTAGGGGTTTTCGAAGGTTTTTAAAATTATTTTTCATCCGAACCTTTTCCAAACAAAAAAGACCCTCATAAATATGTTATTTAAACAGGAACTTTATGTTCTTCTCAAGTGAATTTTGCTCTCCTTAATTCTAAGTTCGTATATTTGATTAGTGAAAATAGATTTAACAACGGTGAATTTATTGAAATTGGTGGAGAATTGGGTCAGTACAATTCACTGCCAATTGATACGCTTATTAAGATTGCACAATGATTTTGGGAATGCACCAGTCAGCTTTGTTGAATACGATGAAGTAAAAGAAAAGGTTACCCCAATATATAAGATAAATCGTTTTAAACCAGCCGCAAAAAAAGAACTTAACTACTACATCATACAATCTGAAATGTTCGGAATTATTGGTACAGGTCTGACAGAAGATGATGCAGAAAAATCATTTGCTGAAGAGTTTGATTTTATGTATAACAAACTGAATTCATTGGATGTAAATTCTTTAACCAATCATAATAATTTAATTAAATATTATTACGCAAATCGTTGAAAGGGTTGAGGCATGAGTGCAACCTAACCGGCTCCCTGCATCTATTGCTAAGTTACAATTTTGGAATAATAACCTAACTTAAACTTTTTGAAGTTATGAAAAAAAAATTAGATTTCTGGGTGTTTTCACGCCCGACCCTAAAAAAACTAATCATGGAACTAAAAATTGCATTCTTTATTATTGTGACTGGTGTTTCAAGTGTCTTTGCTACTCCTGCATATTCACAGTTAACGAAGGTCACACTTGACATGAAGAACATGAGTCTTGAACAGGTGATGGATGAAAGAGAAAAGCAAAGTGAATTTTATTTTATCTTTAACCAGAAACAGATTGATGACAACAGAATTGCAGATATTCAGGCCGACAATAAACTGATTACCGATATTCTTCCTGATTTATTTAATGGGACTCATGTTAATTATACAGTTCTGGACAGGAAAATCTTATTGACAACTGATCCCCTAAAGAAAAGTTTATCGGCTATTGAATCAGGGACTATACTTCAGCAAAATAGAATAGTAGGTACTGTTACCGGCAAGGACGGTTCTCCTCTTCCAGGCGTAAACGTTGTTATTACCGGGACTACACAGGGAATGATAACC
>JANYIW010000060.1 GCA_025358645.1 Bacteroidales bacterium | reverse complement strand
TCTTTGTCTTATCGCCATCGTTCATCATTATGCACTTTCCTACATAATTAAGATAATACACGATTTTTCTGTTTTTGTTATCTTAATTCTCATTTTGTTTAGAGTACCTGCAACAAAATTACCGGACATTCTTTACTATTGCCTGAATTGTCGCAAGCCAACCGCATATCAAGGAATCATCGGATTCATTCGGTATTGTGGGAACAAAATGACTTAAGGGATATGGAATTGATGATACCATAATAATATTCCTTTGTTTTACTTTATATGATGTTAGTACTACATATATTGTAGCTAATCACTTATAGTAGTATCTTTATACTCTAATATACCTTGTTTTTATTACGTTTTTATTTATTATACTATGTGGTACATATATTGCATATAATAGTTTTAATGGGCATTAATTTACATCAGAGCATATGCTTTGGGAAATGAAAACCTATGAAAACTTGGGAATTAGGTGAACTTATTTGAAGAGCATAGCAAAACTATTCAGGATTACAATGATTTTCCTGGCATCAGAGGATCAATGTTGTTATGACGGATAAGACAAACGATCAGCTTATTGAAAACATGCCATTGTTGTGCGCCCTCATCGACAATATACCTAATCCTGTATATTGTCAGGACGTTCATGGGTTTTATTTTGCCTACAATAAAGCATTCCAGGATTTGTTTTACACCCCGTTGTCTGAAAGTTATATAGGGAAAACGGTTTTTGATCTTCCCATTAGCCTTGAGGAAGCAGTGGCCCATCACAGGGCCGATTTGGAACTCTTTCGGTCTCCAGGCAGTAAAACCTACGAAGGTACGCTTACGTTTTCAGATGGGTCGATACGACATATAATCTCAAAAAAAACAACTTTCCAAAGGATCGATGGCTCCACGGGCGGAATTATAACCTACATTACGGATGCAACAAAATCAAAAGAAGTCGAAGACACATTTAGAAAAAACGAAGCACGGCTTAAGTATCTCGCGGAAGCTTCGCTGGAAGCTCTCATTTTCATTGAAAATGGCATTATTGTTGACGTTAACAATAGAATGCACGAAATGTTCGGATACGATGAAGGCGAGATTCTCGGCAGGAACATTCTCGATGTTATTGTTCCTGACAGTGGGACACTTCCGAATGATATTTCAGCTTCAGATAGCGGACATAAATATGAAACGAAAGGACTCCATAAGGATGGGTCTTTGTTTCCCATTGAAGTTTATTCTCGAGAGCTGGATTTGAAAGAAAAACGTGTCTGGATATCTGCCGTCAGAGACCTTACGGAGCAGAAGAACATGGAAGATGAGATATTAAAATCGAAGAATCTCCAGTCTGTGGGAACCCTGGCGAATGGTATTGCTCACGATTTTAATAATCTTTTGGCGGCAATCGTAGGCAATGTCTCCCTTGCTAAAATAAGCGCGCCTAAAGACAGTAAAATGATTCATTATTTATCAGAGGCTGAACGTATAACACTTATGGGGAAAAATCTGACGCAACAGCTTTTAACCTTTTCACGTAGTGAAGATTCGGTCAGAAAAATTGTAGATATCACCCCAATCATAAAAGATACAACAGAAAAGGTCTTAAGCGGTTCATTAGTCAGGGCCGAATATACAATCCCTACAGATCTTTTTCGCGTAGAGGTTGATGAGGATAAGATACGGCAGGTTATTCAGAATATAGTTGTCAATGCCAAGGAATCAATGTCGTCGGAAGGAACTATTTTTATAACCTGTGAAAATGTAAATATTTCGCCTCAACATGAACTCCCCATCAAGGAACCCCATATACGTATACTCATCCATGATGAAGGTATTGGCATACCTGAGAAAAATCTATCCAAGATTTTTGATCCTTATTTTACGACAAAAGATATGGGACCGCAAAAGGGTGTCGGCCTTGGGCTTGCAATCTGTTATTCCATCATTAAGAAGCACAAAGGATACATACTGGTTAGTTCAGTTCCCGGCGGCGGCACAACATTCCAGATTTATCTTCCGGCTTACAAACAGGATAGCAGGGCTACCTCCGGCGAAAGTACGGCCGTCAGAAACGTTTCGAGAAGAATCCTCGTCATGGATGACGATAAGATGATTCTGGAGATAACGAAAGAATTACTTCAGCATATGGGATATGAAGTTACCACCGTGTCTGCTGGTGAAAAAGCGGTTGCTTTATACAAA
>JANYIW010000382.1 GCA_025358645.1 Bacteroidales bacterium | reverse complement strand
TTTCCATAGTATAGGAGACTAGCAACAGGACTAGTGCAAGGATCCCGAAAAGGATTTTTTTAAGATTAAGTGCATTCATCATTTTTTATTTATTTGGTTTTTATAATTGTAAAATAGTCCCATATATGACTTTCTTTTCCGTCTTTTTCATCACATATAAAATTCACATCCATTTGATTGCCATTCACTTTGATAACAAGAGATCCCTCATAATCTGAACCAGCAAATACCACAGGAAAAATACTAAAAGGAGCAGGATAGTATTTGTCTGAATTTGCAACACCTCCTCCAGGCACAGAAATGAATATAGTTCCTTTGTGGGACTGGCTACCAGATGGTTTATAATAGGGTGCATCTGAATCAATTCTCCCAAGACCTGCATTAATTTTGTTGGCATTGGTTAATGTTGTAGATTTCCCAATCAGGTTATCAACCAGAAATGATCTTTCATAAACATGATTGTGTCCCTGTAAAATAAGGTCAATACCATGGTCTTCAAGCAGAGTCAGCCATGTCTCTCTTCTTTTCTGTGCAGTTTCAACTTCATCACTGGGATGATAACCTCCACTATGAAAGGGTTGATGCATACAGGCTATCAGCCACTCTTTTTTGTTATCATCCAGATCGGTTTTCAACCATTCTGCCTGTGCTTTAAAATTAGCATCATCATAAATTTCGGTGCATAATACAACAATGTGAATGTTGGAATAATCGAATGAGTAGTATTTTTTTGTATGTGATGGTACTCCTCCAGCTTCTGCTTCAGAAGGCAGGGTGAATGTTCTTACATAATTATAAAGGCTATCGTGGTTATCGTGGTTCCCGATAGTGGTATAAAGCGGAGAACTTTTCAGAACATTTTCAAGTTGACTAAAATAATTGTGTTGAATCTGATAGATTGCATCATCCTCCGACTGATCACCCAGTGAAAGAACAAAACTTGCATGGTAGCTATTGTTATTATATGATCTCCATTGAGCAATTGTCTCAAGTCTCCTTGAATTATCTGATGTATTGGTCTGACCAAAATCTGAAATTACCCATATGCTTACAGGCTTGCTGGTACCAGACACTGGCGGAGTAATAAAATACTGATCCTCATTTCCTTTTGAAGGACCCTCAACTGAATAATAATACTTTGTATCCGGATTAAGGCCGGTCAGTTTAACTTCGTGATAGATTTTCTCATTTTCATTTTCTGTCTTATTCTCTGTGAGTGATGAAACGGAATTTCCATAATATAGTTTTCCGATGATGCCCGTACCTGTTTGCCACCGGACAGTCATACTATTAGGCGTTGGTATCTGTAAGTAAGGTTGACGTGTTACCTGGGCACACATTCCGATTGAAATGGAGAAGAATAGGAACCATAGTCCTATGAAGTGAAAACTGTCTTTTTTCATGATTAATTTATTTAAATATCTCAATCAGTTTTCTTAACGTCCTGGTAACGGAGATATGCTTTCGCGATCTTAAGTTTAGTCTTTTGATTATCTGCAATAATCTCAAATCCCACTTTCTGATCTATTGGATAATCCTTTAGCAAGGTAATTGGCGCCCATCCCCATTCATTCCAGTTAATCATGAATTCCTGGGTAATACCTTCATATTTGACAATTACCTTTCCCGGAACTACAGTATCGTTTAAAATTAACAGGCATAATTGCAGAGATCCTCGTTTTGTAATATCAATGCTGAATTTAAGTGGATTAATATTGATATCCTGTGACAACAAACCCTTATAAGATTCTCCCTCATCAACAGAATATTTTAAGTCTGTTTTGAAATCTTCAAATAATGACTCATCAATAAGTCTTGTAACATTAACTATTTCTTTCTGGTTGGTCTGTACAAAGTTGTTAGTAAAATTCAGGTTCTCACAACTGTTTTCTTCCGCCGCAAAAAGAGCATTATTTATTCCAATTGATCTGCAAAATGCAGCTGAAATATTTTTTACATTCCTGAAGTAAACCATAGGTGTGGTTTGTGCATCAACACTTGCTTTGACAGAAAACATATCAAGCGCTACAACCCGGTCGAATGTCAAAGCTGGCCGGATCTCATCGACGGGGGAATACATCAGTACGTTATTCAAATGAAGCTCTTCAACATTTCTGCAATAAAGTCCAAAAGCAGGCAGGTTTTCAAACATTAATGCCATAGGGTACGAGAATTCTTCAAAAGGGACCTTATTATAAGGGAGAGGCTTTTGAGTCTCTGTATTTCTGACCGTATAATTAGTTATAGTTACATTTTTGATTTTCTTATTATGAAGACCCATAATACTTGATGGCAATTTGGCATTTAGCGCTGAAATATTATTTAGAACAATATCTTTAACATCATCAATTCGGCTTACATACTGTCCGGTCATGTAAGGTCTAGCCCTGATCCCAACTCTGATGAAGATAGGTGTGGCAACATTTTCCATAATAATATTTTCTATCAGGATATTCTGCATTACTCCTCCATCAACTGTCATTAACTCTATTCCGGCATGACGCGGAAGATCCTTTATAATACAATTGCTTATAGTAATATTTTTAAATCCACCGTTTGATTCCGTGCCCATTTTTATTGCTGAGGCCCTTGTTCTTATTAAGCAATTTGTAATCGCAATATCCTGGCAAAGGACATCATTTGATGCCTTCAAAACTATCGCATCGTCGCCAGTTGAAAAGTTGGAATTGCTGACCATAACTCTCTGGCAACAATCAATGTCCAGGCCATCCCGGTTAGCATCGACTCCGTTTTCAATAACAACTCCATCCACATTTACGTCTCTACAACCTAATAAATGGAGTGTCCAGTTCGCAGATTCCAAAAGATGGACATCTCTTAAGGTAACATTTTCGCAATTGACCAGTCGGACCATGAATGGACGCTGATTCTGAGGATCATCTTCCTGGAAATGTTTTAATCCATTTCCGTTTATTATTCCTGAACCTGTGATTGCAATGTTTTTAGCATCTTCGGCGAAAACCATGAAGTACTTTGCATACAGCCCGTTACTTCGTGAATCGAACTTATGGGTTATTTCAGTAAAGTCCTTGTAATAGGGACTGCCGAGCAAAACTGCACCCGGCTGTAAATGGAGTTCAACATTATCTTTGAGTATCAGTGTCCCGATCAGAAATGTCCCGGTTGGTATCTCAACAACACCTCCGCCATTCAGTGAGGCTTTATCTATTGCAGTCTGGATCGGCCTTGTATCCAGAGTTTTGCCGTCACCTTTTGCACCAAATTTTCCGGCATTGTACTGACCAAAAAGCGTGTCGACAAAAGAAACTAATAACATGAATAAAAGTATTGAGATTGACTTTTTCACAGATCCCGGATTTTTAGTGGTATTTAGGTCCAACTGATTATTTAATTCACTTAATTTTTGGCATGGGTGAGTACAAATACCTGGCATTCGTGAGACTTCATCTTAGCTGTCAGCTTTCCAGCTGGCTGTTTAATGGTTTCATGTTTCCAGACATCATATACTTCGTATGCCAGTTTCGGATCGAGCTCCAGTTGATCAAGGGAAACAGAGACTGAACTTTCCGTTGAATTCCTGTTCATGAATGCAATTGCTACCCGGTTTCCCGAAAGAGGTTTCTTAAACCCCTCAAGACCATCTTTTCTGAAAACTCTGAAACCCTGCTTCCCAAGGGAATCCTGGTCGATTGCAATAATAGCTTTATTCAGGAGTACTGTTTTTGTGGCCTCATCCATCGAACGGACATCACAGCCTATCATGAGAGGAGCAGCAAGCATGCACCACATACTCATTTGAGTTCTGTACTCTATTTCATTACAACCGCCACCTTTTATATGCCCGGTATTGTTAAGACCAATAACAAGCATATCAGGGTCATTCCAGCCACCAGGACCAGCAAAACGGTCAAGATTTAAATCCACATCAATTGAGGCAAGGAATCCTATTTCACTTTTTTCATTTCTGGGGCTGTCCCACTTGTCACCAACATCATAAGATGTCCGCCACAGGTTGCCACCCACCTCTTTTCCCCATAACCATGGACTACGGGGGCCCCATTCACAAATACTGAAAACTATTGGCCGCCCGGTTGCTTTAAGAGCATCACCCATTGCCTTATAGCGTGCCATAGCCATATGAAAATCATTGTTTTTTGAGGCATAATCCGGACAATGACAATAATCATACTTAAGATAATCA
>JANYIW010000054.1 GCA_025358645.1 Bacteroidales bacterium | reverse complement strand
CTGGGATGCAGGATCAAGCATTTCACATCTGGATACAACGAAAATTCGGAGTGAAAATTCGCTAATGGCTCCTTTTATTGATTTTCAGGAGGCAATCCATGACCCGGGCAAATACACATTTTCGATACTTGGTGATCTTGGCTGGATCAATACAAGAATAATTCACAAAACGATGGGTGATTCAGAAGCACATCTCACTCAGGTTTTACTCTCTGCAATTATTAAATCAGATACTACTTATAACCATAACAGGGTTGGGGTTGTATTCTCTTTTAATAACTTTCTGGCAAGCGACACTCTTTACCTTACCTCACCAACTTCCAACGACAGTTATAATACTACAATTACTATCCCTTCATATAATTCGGAATTGCAGTATTATTTCTTTGTTGAGGATAACTTTCTAAGGATTTACAGATCTCCCTCCGTATTTAAAGATTTTCCCGGTCTGAAAAATAACCGTTATCATATTTTTATTGGAACTGATACCGTTAAACCGGTAATAACTCATACTCCGGTTGCTTATTATTTACAGACAGTTGATTCCATAAAGTTCAATGCCAGAGTGACTGATAATCTTGATGTAGATTCAGTATATGTTGAATACAAAATAAATACGGGGTCTTCAAAATTTATCCGTTTGAAAGAGGGAAAACCCGATAATTACAGCGCTGTTCTTAATGCCAGATCCTTATCCTTAAAAGCACATGATTCAATAGAGTATAAAATATTTGCCGTTGACAAAGCGATGACCCCGAATATTGCGATGTTACCGAAATCAGGTTTCCTGTTGATACCTGTTGAGGGAGTCTCTTCAACACTCCAGAAGTATTCCACTGATTTTTCAACAACTGCACCCGACTTCTTTAATATTGGATTTACAGTTACGAAGCCAACCGGTTTCAGTAAGTATGGTCTTAATACAAAACATCCTTATGAGAGTCCGGAGGATAACAATAAAAGTATTGATTACACTTCGATTCTAAGACATCCCCTTAAATTTAATGAGTCCGGTATGTTATTCAGCTTCAATGAACTTGTTCTTGTTGAACCGGGAGAAGCCGGCTCTGTCTTCGGATCATCTGGTTTTTATGATTATGTAATTGTGGAAGGTTCAAAAAACTTTGGAAAGACATGGTTTAATCTTTTAGACGGATACGACAGCAGGTTATTCTCATCATGGGAAACAGCATATAATAGCAGTATTGTCGGGAACAACTCAACATTTACAGGAACCGAAGCCATGCTTCAAAAGCACACTTTTCTTTACCATCCGTCTGACAAAATTTCTGCCGGAGATACATTATTGGTAAGATTCAGGTTATACTCCGATCCATTTGGTAATGGATGGGGATGGGTTATTGAAGATTTGAAAATCAGCCCTCTTGTTGATGCAATTACTGAAATTACCAATCATACGGTTAAATTATATCCAAATCCGGGTAAGGGACTTATAAAATTAAGTACCGATATTCAGGATCAGGAGAATTATAAACCGTTACAATACAAGGTTTTCAATTCTTCCGGTATCTGTCTGATAGATGCGAGGATATCCGGATACACTGAAACATTGGTTGATATATCAAGCTATCCGTCAGGGATGTACATTATTATCTTATACTTTAATGACGGGATAAAGACTATTAAGTATACTCTTATAAAATAAAAAGTAAAACCCCGCATAAATGGCGGGGTTTTTGCATAAATTGATTTTTTGGAATTCTTTTTCCGGAAAATAAAGCTAATTTTGCTGGATATTTTTGAAAACTGTAAAACACCTTAAAATGAGCATTATAAACGATGTATTGGGCCTTTTTCTGGGTAATAAATATGAAAAAGATTTGAAGGAAATTAATCCTTCTATCGATAAGATCCATCAGGAATTTGAAAAACTGAAAGGTCTTACAAATGACGGATTACGGGACCAGACAGAAGAGATCAGAAAGGAAATACTTGATAGTTTAAAAGGTGATGAAAATGAGATCAGATCGCTAAGGGAAAAAGCCGAAATTGAGGAGGATGTTTACCTTAAAGAAGAGATATACAATGAAATAGATAAAATTGAAAAACAGATTAATGAAAAACTTGAAGTAACACTGGACCGACTTGTACCAAGAGCTTTTGCCATTGTTAAAGAGACTACAAAAAGATTTAAAGAGAATAGCTTTCTGGAAGTCACTGCACGACAATATGACAGAGATCTGGCAGCCACCAGGGAAAGTATAATTATTAAAGACGACAAGGCAATATGGAGCAATAAGTGGATTGCCGGAGGAAATGAGATCACCTGGGACATGATTCATTATGATGTTCAGCTTATCGGAGGTGTTGCTCTTCATAAAGGGAAAATCTCAGAGATGGGAACAGGTGAAGGAAAAACAGTTGTGGCCACTCTGCCTGTTTTCCTGAATGCACTTGCCGGCAGGGGTGTGCATATTGTAACTGTTAATGATTATCTATCTAAACGCGACTCGGAATGGATGGGGCCAATCTATGAATTCCATGGTCTGACTGTAGATTGTATCGATAAATACCAGCCAAACTCACAGGAAAGGCGTAAAGCTTATAATGCTGATATTACCTTTGGAACAAACAACGAATTTGGTTTCGACTACCTCAGGGACAATATGGCAATCAATCCGGAAGACCTTGTTCAACGTAAACACCACTATGCAATCGTTGATGAGGTTGACTCAGTACTTATTGATGATGCCCGTACTCCGCTAATTATTTCAGGACCAACTGCCAAAAGCGATACCCAACAATTCGATGATCTGAAACCTAAGGTCGATAAACTGGTATCAGCACAAAAGAAACTTGTAACTCAGATACTTGCTGATGCAAAAAAACTTATTACCGATAATAAAAATGATGAGGGAGGACTCCTGCTTCTCAGAGCATATAAAGGTCTTCCAAAGAATAAAGCTCTGATAAAATATCTTAGTGAGGAGGGCAATAAATCACTTCTGCTTAAGACTGAGAACTTCTACATGCAGAACAACAGCAAGGATATGCCTAAGGCAACTGATGCCCTGTTCTTTATTATAGACGAAAAAGCAAACTCAATTGAACTTACTGAAAACGGGCTTGACCTAATTGCAGATTCTGTTGAAGATGTAAGTTTTTTTATTCTTCCTGATGTTGGTTCCAAGATTGCCGATATTGAGAAATCAGATATTTCCGATAAAGAGAAACTGAAGATTAAAGATGAACTTCTGCAAGATTATTCGGTTAAATCAGAACGCGTTCATACTATGACACAATTGCTTAAAGCCTGGACGCTCTTTGACCGGGATACTGAGTATATTGTAGTGGATAGTAAAATAAAAATTGTCGATGAACAGACCGGTCGCGTTCTTGAAGGACGCCGGTATTCAGATGGCCTTCATCAGGCAATCGAAGCAAAAGAAAATGTAAAAATCGAGGATGCTACTCAAACTTATGCCACAATAACTCTGCAGAATTATTTCAGAATGTACCATAAACTTGCAGGGATGACGGGTACTGCAGAAACAGAAGCAGGAGAGCTTTGGAATATATATAAACTCGATGTAGTTGTCATTCCGACTAACAGACCTGTAATAAGACTTGATAGAGAAGATCTGGTATATAAAACCAAAAGGGAAAAATATAACGCTGTAATTGATGAGATTGCTGAGCTTAATCGTCTCGGGCGACCTGTTCTTGTGGGTACAACCTCAGTTGAGATATCTGAATTACTAAGCAGAATGCTCAAGATGAAAGGTCTGAAGCATAATGTACTGAATGCAAAACTGCATCAACGTGAAGCAGAGATTATTGCAGAAGCCGGGAAAACAGGTACCATCACAATTGCAACGAACATGGCAGGACGTGGTACTGACATAAAGCTTACAGAAGAAGTACGGAAGGCCGGTGGACTTGCAATTATAGGTACAGAGAGACATGAATCAAGGAGAGTGGACCGGCAGTTGAGAGGTCGTTCGGGAAGGCAGGGAGACCCTGGTTCATCACAGTTCTTTGTTTCTCTTGAAGATGAGCTTATGAGACTTTTTGGATCGGAAAGAATTGCCGGTATAATGGACAAACTCGGACTGAAAGATGGTGAGATGATTCAGCACTCAATGATCACTAAATCGATCGAACGGGCACAGAAAAAAGTAGAAGAAAATAACTTCGGAATAAGAAAAAGACTTCTTGAATATGACGATGTAATGAATTCTCAGAGAGAAGTCATTTACAAGAAAAGACGACATGCTCTCCTCGGCGAAAGATTAAGTGTCGACATTGCCAACATGATGTTCGATGTCACTGAAAACCTGGTTGATATCTATCATGGTGATGGAGACTTTGAGGGATTTGATTTTGATCTTATCCGCTCATTTTCAATGGATTCGCCAGTTCCTGATCAGGAATTCAAAAAAGCTAATTCAGCACAGGTGACTGAGATGGTTTATTCTAAGGTACTGGATACATATAAAAGAAAAGTTGAATCAATATCAGCTCAGGCTTATCCTGTATTGAAAGATGTATATGACAGAATGTCGCATGTATATGAGAATGTTGTTGTACCTATTTCAGATGGTGTAAGGGTTTTTCAGGTCGTTACTAATCTCAAAGCAACAGCTGAATCTGAAGGGAGAGAACTGGCTAAGTCTTATGAAAAAACTGTTGTTCTGGCAACAATTGATGATGCCTGGAAAGAACATCTGAGAGAGATGGATGAACTTAAACAATCTGTTCAGAATGCTACTTATGAACAGAAAGACCCATTACTTATTTATAAGTTTGAATCCTTCGAGCTGTTCAAAACAATGCTTACAAAAGTGAATAAGGACGTAGTGAGTACACTCATGAAGGGACATATACCTTCGCAGGATCCTGAGCAGGTACAGGAAGCTCAGAGAAAACGACAGGTAGACATGAGCAATATGAGAACATCTAAAAGCGATTTTTCACAATACAGCAGCACTGGTGGTGGCGGACAGGATAAGAATAAAAAAACAGAACCGGTTAGGGTTGATAAAAAAGTAGGCAGAAATGATCCTTGTCCCTGCGGAAGTGGGAAAAAATACAAAAATTGTCATGGGTTGCAGCAGGCAGGAGTACCGGGTGCAGGTGTCAATGTCTGATCAGCTTTTGTTTACTTCTTCAATTGCTTTCTGTATCCTTGTATAGATCGTCTTGTTAACAGGTACCAGTGGAAGTCTGAGGCTATTCTGGCAGATATTCATTATGCTGAGCATAGCTTTTACTCCTGAAGGGTTACCATCAATAAATAGCAGTTCTATAATTTCAAGATATCGGAGCTGTATTTCACGGGCTGATTTATAATTACTTTTAAGAGCATTGGAGACTAGTTCACTTGTGGCAGCAGGGAATGCATTTGCCAATACGGAAATGATACCCGATCCTCCTAATGCTATGATTGGGATAGTCATCATATCATCACCCGAAATCATACTGAAATTTTCAGGTTTTCCTTTCATTATCTTCATAATCTGTGCTATATCGCCTGATGCTTCTTTTATAGCAACAATGTTTTCACACTCATTAGCAAGCTCGATACAGGTATCTGCTGAGATGTTACTGCATGTTCTTCCCGGTACATTATATATTATAACCGGAGCAGGACTGCAGGTCGCGATGGCCTTAAAATGCAAAAAGAGTCCTTTTTGGTTTGGTTTATTATAATAAGGCGCCACCGATAAAATTCCATCCACACCTGAAAGGTTGGATTGCCTTATATAATTTATTACTTCCTGTGTGCTGTTTCCACCGATTCCTATTACCAGCGGAACGCGATTATCAGTTACCTCAACCACATAAGAGATAATAGCTTTCTTTTCTTCCTTTGTGAGGGTGACAGACTCTCCGGTTGTCCCCATGACCACTATATAGTTTACACCTCCGCTGATTACATGATTTACCACTCGTCCCAAAGCTGCGAAATCAATGCTCGTGTCATTTTTAAAAGGTGTTACAATAGCAACTCCGGTACCTTTGAATTTTTTAATTTCCTTCATAATTAATCAACTTTTTTAACAGTTCCCGAATTTATCATTCCAAGATAAAGTATTACCTGATTCAGATAATCTTCAACATTAACAGGACTTTTTACTTCCATCATAAGATCGAAGGGAGTATTTTTTATTTTAGGTTCAAATAAACCAACTTTAAGTCCGGCATGTGACATTGATGAAATATATTGAAGTGGTAACAGTTTTTTGAAATTAATATCGATCAGCACATCAAATTTTTTGCTGACAAAGGTATTGGATTCGTCTGATACAGGATGATAGAAAATATTTAATTCTTCTTTTTTAATAATTGAAAGATATCTGATTGCTGTGTATTTGTCAGGTAGATTGTTCCCCGGGAAATATCCTAAAATTTTAACATCAGTTTTTTTCTCGTTCATCTTCTGATAAAATCTGGATAAGCACGCAAAATCATCAATCTTTTCAGCATCCCAGACAATCCCGATATTTTTTACCTGGTCAATATTTGAATAGAATGTTTTTCTTTTTCTTTTGGCTATCTTATTCCTGAGTATAGCATCTCCGATTTTTAGCCTGATATTTCTAAATAATTCCATATTACAAACCTAACAGTTTTTTGTTAAAATTAAGAGGAGCAAAGATCTTATTTCCCGATTATTTTTAGAAATTCTGACTCGCTAATCATTGCAACACCAAGCTCATCAGCTTTCTCCTTTTTGGACTGGCCCATATTCTCTCCGGCCAGGATAAAGGAAGTACTCCGGGAAACAGAAGTTGAATTTTTACCTCCATTCCTTTCAATCAATTCTTTATATTCATCACGACTGTAATTCTGGAAAACGCCTGATATAACAATTATTTTACCATCGAGGACGTGTCCTTTCTGTATGGTTTTATCCTCATTGCTGAATCTTATGCCGGCTGATCTGAGCCGTTTAATCATTTCAAGGTTATCTGCATCAGAAAAATATGTAACAATGCTTGCAGCAATTTTAGGTCCGATCTCATAGACACTTGTCAATTGTTCCATAGTCGCATTTATGAGGTCATCAAGAGTACTGAATCTTCCGGCGATGGTTTTTGCAATTGTCTCACCTACATGTCGGATCCCAAGGGCAAAAAGTACTCTGACATAAGGAGTTTCAATTGATTTTCTGATGCTTTTTAAAATATTGGCTGCAGATTTTTCACCAAGACGCTCCAATGGTACCATCTGTTCCAATTTTAAATTGTAAAGATCGGATATATTTCTTATAAGGTTTTTGTTGAACAGGAGATCGATAGTCTCTTCTCCCAATCCGTCGATATCCATTGCCTTCCGGCTGATAAAATGCTCAATTCTGCCTTTGATCTGAGGAGGACAATGGAGGTAATCAGGACAAAAATGATTTGCTTCCCCTTCATTTTTAATAAGTGCCGTTCCGCATTCGGGGCAGTTCGAAATAAAGATAATCTTCTTATTGTTCTCATTTCTGTATGAGTGATCAACTCCCACAATTTTAGGAATTATTTCGCCTCCCTTTTCAACATAAACCATATCATTAAGATGAAGATCAAGCATCGCGATCTGATCCGCATTATGAAGGGTTGCCCGTTTAACAGTTGATCCGGAAAGAAGCACCGGTTCCAGGTTTGCTACCGGAGTTACTGCTCCTGTTCTGCCCACCTGGAATGTAACTGATAACAACCTTGTAGAGGCCTCTTCAGCTTTATATTTATAGGCAATTGCCCATCGGGGTGACTTTGCAGTAAACCCAAGTTCCTGCTGCTGACTCACTGAGTTGACTTTAACAACAACACCATCGGTATCGTAGGGAAGATTTTTTCGTTCTGATTCCCAATAAGAGATAAATTGAAGCACCTCATCAATGCTTCTGCAGAGCCTTATACTACCGGCAACTCTGAATCCCCATCCTGCCGCCTCCATAAGATTATCATAATGGTTGTTATGAGGTAGCTCTTCAGCCAGAAGAAAGTAAACCATACAATCGAGAGATCTTGAGGCTACAATCCTGGAATCAAGAAGCTTTAAAGTACCTGCAGCAGCATTTCTGGGGTTGGCAAATGGAGCTATTTCTGCTTTTTGTCTTTCCTCATTTAACCTGTTGAATACTGCCCTTGGCATAAGTATTTCGCCTCTTATCACAAAATCCGAAGGTGTAACTTTCCCGGTAATCTTCCACGGAATGCTTCTGATCGTTTTCACATTTAAAGTAACATCATCACCTTTATTGCCATCACCGCGTGTCACCGCCCTTAGAAGGGAGCCGTTTTTATAAATTATACTGATTGACGCTCCATCGAATTTGGATTCGCATACATACTCAACAGGTTGTGAGATTGTCTTATGTATCCTGCTGTCAAATTCTCTGAGCTCTTCTTCACTGTATGTGTTTCCGAGAGACATCATGGGATATGTATGTTCATATTGTTCAAATTCCTTTGTAATGTCACTGCCAACGTGCCGTGTAGGTGAATTCTCACTTATGAACCCGGGGAATTTTTTCTCAAGAGTATCAAGTTCATTTAATAATATATCGTACTCAAAATCAGAAATTGAAGGCTGATTTAAAACATAATATCTATTATTATGTTCTTCAATTTTTTTCCTGAGAATATCTATCCTTCCCTTTGCTTCAGATTTTTTCATCTTCATAGATAATTTTTGATTTTCTTCGTTCACCCCGCCACCAGAAGAAGCGAAGAAGAATTTCATTTCCAGACCCCTTCGATTGTACTCCCACATTTGTTACACTTCCCGGCAGCAATGGTATTTGCAGAGATCCGGTAACCCTGCCGGACAATTATAGTGGAGTTGCATGACGGGCATTTGGTATTCGAGATTTCATTTCCTGGTACATTTCCGGTATATACATATTTCAGACCTTCTTCTGTTGCAATACTGTAGGCGCTATTTAATATTTCAACAGGAGTTGGAGGCAATTGTTCAAGTTTATGAAGAGGGTAGAACCTGCTGAAATGTATTGGTGTGTTTTTAAACCCATTATCACTTAACCATTTGCACATATTCCTTATATCATCCGGATTATCAGTCCAGTCGGGAATAACGAGATTAGTTATTTCAAGCCATATCCCCATGTCCTTTAAAACTTTAAGCGAATTGAGTACCGGTTGCAATTTTCCTCCGGTTAACTTCAGGTAAGTGCTTTCACTGAATGCTTTGAGATCGATATTAGCTGCATCAATAACGCTGCAGAGCTTTTTAAGAGGTTCACTATTTATATAGCCATTCGATTTGAAGATGTTTTTTATACCGGAACTTCTTGCAAGAGTAGCTGTTTCGAAAACATATTCATAAAAAGAGGTCGGCTCAGAATAAGTATATGCTATTGAACTGCAGTTGTTTTTTATACATTCTTCAACTACTTTTTCCGGCATCATATCATAATTTCTTGTTTTATCAGGACTGGTCTGTGATATCGTCCAGTTCTGACAATTCAGACACACCAGGTTACAACCGGCTGTTGCAATAGAGAATGCTTTTGAACCGGGAAGAAAATGATAAAGCGGCTTTTTTTCGACAGGATCGACATTAACTGAGCAAGGATTGCCAAATGCAAGTGTATATAACTTTGAGTCATGAACTTTTCGATTATTGCATTTGCTCAGTTCTCCCTCTTTCAGAACACATTCATTAGGACAGATCCTGCACATTATCCCCCTTGCTGTTTCTTCCTGGAACATTGCAATTCTCTTGTAAATGCTCTGTTCATCAGATGACGTTTCTGAAAACATTGACTGGCACGGCAAACACATCAAACCGGCTGAGAGAGCCAGTGATTTCTTAAGAAAATCACGTTTGCTGAGATCACATTCTTTCTTACTCATTATACTTTTAAGAATTATGCCAATTAATAATAAACCTACGATTTGTTCCTGATTGTGCCAAATAGAATTCCACCAAAAATCATCAGGGATAATAAAAAAACAGAACCCTGAATCCCAAATACGGGTACAGCAAATCCTGAAATAAAGATAAAGCCAAAAGCAGAACCTGCAAGGTCAGCGCTGTATATGGAAGGTGAATCTGAGCTCCCTTCTGTTTTAAGTGTAAGTTGGCGAAAAATGCGACCTGTAATTAATGCGGGTAAAAAACCTGAAAGGATAATCACGAGTACTGACATCAAACCGCTTTTTAGTTCTATCATATAATTATAGCTCAGGCCAAAAATTATATAAAATACTATCTGGAAGATAACTTGGTTTCTTAATGAAATAGTATTCAGGAATCTGATATTTATTCCTGAACCGACAGCAAGACCCGTCATCAACCCTGCAATTATCAATCCGGTAAGCTGGTACATATTTCCAACCATAAGCTGAAGAGAAATAAGAATGATTATTTCAAATCCTGCAAGAGCTGAAGCGCTGAAATACATTAGCATATTTCTTCTTTTTATTGCTGTCACTGGCAAAGCGAAGACAATAAACATTAAGATTATTGCTGGTATCTTCTCATTGAGATTTTTGCTGAACTGATACGACTGGAAATGGAAGCTGGCAACAGGAAAGGCTGATCTGTTTTGTTTTATTCCACTATCAATAAGCGCATTTACTTCCTCTGACTTCTTATTTATTGTTTCATCATCCAGGAAATCGGAATTTACATAAACATTTTTAATATTTTTTTTATCGGCCAGTTGGCAGAATGATAATGAGATTGTCTTGTCAGTGGCAATGAAATAAAGTTTATTCCCTAAAACTGGTTTTACATTTTTGAAAATTGCTGCAAGGCTATTATAAATTGATGAATAAAGATTTATTGATTCCTTATTAAGGTAATTGTCTCCTGGTCCGGGGGAACACATAAAAATACCACCTTGTTTAAGTCTTTTTTTCACCTCACCAAAGAATTCAGTAGTATAATACCTGTTAATAAGCAAAGTTGTCGGAGGCGGAACAAGCAGAATAATTACATCTGCTGACTCATGGGAGTTCCTGATATATCTGAAAGCATCACTATTAACAAAAGTCACTTTACCGGGTATCTTGTCAACAGCCGGAGATTGGTACTTAGCCAGTGAGGGATCCCTTTCTATATAAGTAATATTGCTGACAGGGTATTTTAAGATTTCTGGAAGATGAGTTTGAAGCGATCCGGAAATCATTATAACCTTTTCTGGTGAATCACTCTGAAGCATAGCATAGTGAATATCCTCTTCCCTTTCAGTTACATCATCATTATAAGCCAATAATCTTTGATTATAATACATGCTTTCTTCCCCTCTGTATTCACCTTTTGTTATGTTGCCATAGGGAGTATCTTCTGTTCCTGTAACTTTAACAGCGGGGAGTAAGATCTGTCTGAAAAACACATCAGGATTTAAAAATATAATCAGGACGCTTAAAAAGAGAATGAAAAATTTAGTCGAGATCTTTGATACAGATCTTTGGATGAAATGGGTTAGTAATACGTAAGTGACAGACAATAATATTATAAGCAGCAGTAATTTATACGTACCGGGGAGTTCGGCTGTTAAAAGAGATATAGTTATACCCGATAATACACCACCGGTAGTTTCGATTGAAAATGCTTTTCCCGGCACGAAGTTATTTTTTGAACCGGCTATTGTAATCAACTTGATGAAAGTGAATCCTGATACCATGCAAAAAGGAATCAGTACAATCAGGGTATAAATCAATGCTGTCAGGAATGAGGGAGTTTCACCCGGACTTAAGAATATCCGCGAAAGGAAAAGCATTAATAACGTGGAAATGATTGGACTCAAAGAGAAAATAAGGTTTATTTTTGGTATGTCATTTAATGTCGATTTACCTGCTAACGCGGCTCCGATAGCTGAACCTATGAGCCACGATCCTAAAAATGAACCTGTAATAAGTTCGTATCCGCCGGTGATATTCATTATCTCTCTCATCAGCAGTAATTGGATGGAAGAACTCACGAAACCGGTAATAAAGAGATTGATCTGTATCTCGGTGGAGGTCAGTTTTGACTCCTCCTGGTTTTCAGGATTCCATGTTGTTTTAACAAATAATTTTCCGTAGTAGTTCAGATGCCATATTAAATGAAACAGTCCGGTGGTTGCCAGACCAATTCCAAATTCAACATGCCACTTGAGTACTTCTTTGATAAAAGGAATGTTCCATTTATAGTTTATCTGGAGAGCAATAAATACACCTGCAGTGGCTGTAAGAATGAAGGCTAAAGCAAGTACCAGGTTCCAGAATTTCCTATGAAGTTGAAGGGAGTAGTAACCGATTCTGTAGAAAAAGTAACTAATTAAATATAAGAGCGTTACAGTGAGGCTTGTGCTAATAACATAGTACATAGTTACTTCTGGTTATCTTCAAGAACAACCCCCTCATAGATAGAAATTTCTGCATCTTTCCAACCGTCCCATCCCAGACCAGCTTTATCTCTTGAAGTAAATCCAAGGAATTCCTCAACAGTCCATCCATTTTCAGTTGCAACCTGTGGGAGCATTGTACCGGAACGTTGTCCCTTTTTGATATAAATCCCATGCTTGCCAAGAATTATCTCATTTATATTGTTGATCTTTTTTAATGATCCAAGCACAGTTATCTCAATGTCTGTATTTTTGTATTCCGCTTTTGTGAGCGGGGAGAAACGCGGATCCTCAAACGCGGAGGATAACGCTGAAGACTGAACAACATTATACAAAAGTTCTGAAGATATGAACCTCCCGATGCATCCTCTTAAGGCGCCATTAATTTTTAAAGTGACAAATGCACCTAATGGCTTTTTAAGATTATCATGAATCGATTTTTCATCAATAACAAAAGGCTTATTATCATAGAGCCTTGATCTTATACTGTTTTTAACAATTGTAAAAAGTTGTTTTTTCTCTTCAGCAGAGATGGATAAACTATTATCGGTCTCATCAGTAGATGTTGATGATTTCTCTTTTTCAATCAGCGCCATAGCATTATATCCAACTACTTCATCTTTACCGCCACTGGGGGAATCTCCCGAATTACTGTAGTCTAAAAGCTTGATCTCAAGTTTATTATTACCCCCTACAAGGTAGAGAAGTGTTAAACCTGAAGTCCAGCCACACATGCTTGTTGCGAGTCCTGAAATATTTTTTAAAGAGTTGTTCTTAAGGGTGTTCAGAAACGTCTTTGGACTGCCTGACATAATACCAATTGCAGTTAAATTGTCGGTTTCAACTGCGTCTTTATAGGCAGGATAATGTGAAAAGTCGCTGCTGATAATAAAAAGATTTTCCGGAGTGAACCACGGTCTGAGGGCCTCGGCGATCTTCTTTACTGTATTTTCGTTATCGGTACCGATGATTATGGGAACAATTGTTTGTTTATCTTTAAAATAGTACTGAATAAAGGGTAATTGGACCTCTATACTATGTTCCTTAAGATGTGCATTTGTGGGAAAGTCGAAAACTTTATTATTTTGAATAAGTTTATTTGCTATTTCTATGTTTACTGAAACTTTTCCAAGTGGTGTAATATAATCACCGGTATTATATACTGAAGCGCCATCAAAATACATCACATGGCTTGATCCGATGATAAAGATATTTTTATATACCACATTCTTAGGAATTGCTGAATATGCTGCTGCAGCAATTTTCCCGGAGAAGATATAGCCTGCATGAGGACTTACTATTGCTCTCACCTTCCATGTAGCAGGTGATTTTTTACAGTTTTTAAAGAGTTGAGAAATATCTTTTGTAAGCGTTTCTTTATCAGCCGGGTAAAATCTTCCTGCTGCAACCGGCTGCCTGTCAGTTGTAATATTCTGGGAAAATGTTTCCATGATAGTAAATATTGAAAGCAAAACAATGAATACTGTTTGCATGACTACAACAATTAATTGGCGAAATAAAGTTATACCAAAAAATTGAAGAATTAATAGGTTATAGACAAAAATCAGGAGGGTAAACTAAATAAGAACCATTGACTCTTTAATTATTTCTCCTTTGTCATCAGTGCCGTAAATTTTAATTCCCAGGCTAACTGTGGGTACTCCGATCATATAGATAATGGGGTGCAGTTCATCCTTGATATCTTCAGCTTCCATATTATCATAATCTTCAATACTGAAGTAAAGGTGTATCATCAGGGTATATTCACTTTCCTTTATTGATCCGAGTGTTTGAACAATTTTTGCAAGCCAGATAGCTGACGCGGTATTAAAGTAATCAAGATTAAGACGCAGGTTGGTCGTTGGTCTTGGATTTTTTATATATTCAGTAGTCCACGCAAGTACAGCTTCATAAATGATCGCGGCATTCTCAGGGATTGACTTTCCAGACATGATAAGTTCGCCAGAAGGATAATTTAAATCTACCTGGGGTGTCTTAGCAGTCGGTTCGATAAATAAATTTTTCAACTCCACCTTTTTAATCTTTTAATGATGATAAGCTTAAAAATAAACATATTCAAAAGTATAACAAGTTTTTTATTATAGTATTTCTCTTTATCAAAAAGAAAAGGCAGGTTGTCAAAGATTTCAATAGGTTGGCATAAAGGTCTGAATTTCGTTTGTTCTGTCAGATGTCCTTTTTGGTCATGTTTTCTTGTAAATCAATATATTAAAATGTTATCTTTGAAACCTGAAATTTGTTTAGTAAAATATGGAGATTAATCTTAAAGAAAAGATAAAAGAAGCTGTTAAAATTATTTACAATAGCGATGTTAAAGATGACCTGATTCAGATTCAGGAAACCAGAAAAGATTTCAAAGGCGACTTTACTCTTGTTGTCTTTCCGCTCCTTCGTTTCTCAAAAAATACTCCCGAAAAGACAGGTGAAATGATAGGGCAGTATCTTACTAAGAACTTCCCGGCTGTCTCAGGGTTTAATGTCATAAAAGGATTCCTTAACCTGGAAATTTCTAATGCCTGGTGGGTCGAATTCTTCAAAAAGTTAGCCTCTGAAAAAAGCCACATTGAAGCGTGTAAGGTATCTGAGCCTGAAACAATTCTTGTTGAATACTCTTCACCCAATACCAATAAGCCTTTGCACCTTGGACATATACGGAACAACCTTCTCGGTTATTCGCTCTATCGCATTTTATCCGGTTGCGGGCACAGGGTAATAAAAACGAATATTGTAAATGACCGTGGAATTCATATCTGCAAATCAATGCTGGCGTGGCAAAAATTTGGAAACGGAGAGACTCCTGAGTCTTCTGGTATGAAGGGTGATCACCTTGTAGGAAAATATTATGTTTTATTCGAAAAGAATTATAAGATCCAGATTGAGAAACTTGTGAAGGAGGGGATGGATGAAGCCGAGGCAAAAAACGCTGCACTTCTCATGAGAGAAACCCGCGATATGCTTCTTAAATGGGAGTCTGGTGACGAAGAAGTCTTCGGATTATGGAAAATGATGAACTCCTGGGTTTATGCAGGATTTGATGAGACATATAAAAAGCTTGGAGTAGATTTTGATAAAATCTACTACGAATCAGATACATACAAAGTTGGAAAAGATATTGTTCTCACAGCATTAAAAGATAAAATTCTTTACAGAAATGAGGATAGTTCGATCTGGGCAGACCTCACACCGGATGGATTGGATCAGAAGCTTTTGCTTCGTTCTGATGGTACAGCAGTATATATGACTCAGGATCTCGGAACAGCTGTAAACAGGCAAAATGAATTTAAATTCGACAAGAATATCTATGTTGTTGGAAATGAACAAAATTATCATTTTCAGGTGCTGAAAGCTCTTTTGAAAAGGATGGGCTATAAATGGGCTGATGGACTGATCCATTTTTCTTATGGAATGGTCGAGCTTCCGGAAGGCAGGATGAAATCACGCGAAGGGACAATTGTGGATGCAGATGACCTCATTAAAGAGATGCAGACGACAGCTAAGGAAGTCTCTTTGGAACTTGGTAAACTATCTGATTTTTCTGACGAAGAGCAAGAAGATATATTCAGGAAAATAGGGATGGGCGCCCTTAAATATTACATACTTAAAGTGGATCCAAAGAAAAATATGACATTTAATCCTGCTGAATCAATTGATTTCAACGGGAATACCGGACCATTTATTCAGTATACCTATACAAGAATAAAATCGGTATTCCGGAAAGCGGAGCAGATGGGAATAAATATTGAGCACATATTATTTTCGGGAGTTAAAGCAGGTACTAAAGAAATCGAACTGATAAAATTGTTGCGTAAATTCTCTGAAACAGTTTCAGCAGCAGCTGCAGGTTATAGCCCTGCATTAATTGCAAATTACTGTTATGAGCTTTCCCGCGAGTACAACCAGTTTTATCACGATTTTTCAATCCTGGGGGAAGATGACGAAGAAATAAGAAATTTCAGACTGATCCTATCAAAGGTTACCAGTGAGATTATACATTCGGGTATGTGGCTGTTAGGTATTGAAATGCCGGAGAGAATGTAATCGAGGGTGGCCCCCCCTGGTGAATTAGTCCGGCCTGTGGGTTGGATCGGAATCAATAGAAGTTAAATTTATTTATCTGAAAAATATATGTTTGAAAATTTAAGTGAACGGCTGGAGAAATCCTTTAAACTTTTAAAGGGACAGGGCAGAATATCTGAAATAAATATTGCTGAGACACTTAAGGAAGTCCGGAGGGCTTTGCTCGATGCGGATGTAAACTTTAAAATCGCTAAACAATTTACTGATACCGTAAAGCAGAAAGCAATAGGGCAGGAGGTACTTAATTCTGTTAATCCGTCACAGATGATGGTCAAGATCGTTCATGATGAACTGGTTGACCTGATGGGTGGAGAAAAGACCGATCTTAATATTAAAATAAATCCGTCTGTTATACTTATCGCTGGGCTTCAGGGTTCAGGAAAAACAACGTTCAGCGGAAAACTTGCTAAATGGGTTAAATCCAAAAGAGGGAAAAATCCGTTGCTGGTTGCATGCGATGTTTACCGGCCTGCCGCAATAGAACAATTAAAGATAATCGGCGCTCAGATAGAAGTCCAGGTCTATTCTGAAGATGGGAATATGAACCCGGTTGTTATTGCCCGCAATGCTGTGAAGGAAGCAAAAAAATCTGGGTACGATGTTGTAATTATTGATACTGCCGGCCGTCTTGCCATTGATGACGAGATGATGAAAGAGATATCATCTGTTAAAGATGCAGTAAATCCACATGAAATACTTTTCGTTGTTGATTCCATGACTGGACAGGATGCCGTGAATACCGCGAAGGAATTCAATGAAAAACTTGACTTTGACGGAGTTGTTTTGACAAAACTCGATGGTGATACCAGGGGAGGAGCAGCACTTTCCATTAAGTCGGTGGTTAACAAGCCTATTAAGTTCGTAAGTTCAGGCGAAAAGATGGAGGCTATCGATATTTTCTACCCTGAGAGAATGGCTGATAGAATTCTGGGGATGGGAGACATTGTTTCACTTGTTGAAAAAGCACAGGAACAATACGACTCGGAAGAGGCAAGGAAACTCCAGAAAAGAATCTCAAAAGACCAGTTCGATTTTAACGATTTTATTACCCAGATCCAGCAGATAAAAAAAATGGGTAATGTCAAGGACCTGATGGCAATGATACCGGGTGTAGGCAAAGCTGTAAAAGATCTGGATATAGATGATAACTCATTCAAAGGTATAGAAGCAATTATCAGAAGTATGACACCTGAAGAAAGAATCAATCCTGTTGTTCTAAATGGCAGCAGACGGAAAAGAATTGCTTCAGGAAGCGGGACTAGTGTTCCGGAAGTGAATAAACTGCTGAGACAGTTTGATGAAACCAAAAAGATGATGAAGATGATGACAAAAGGTGGAAATGCAGCGCGATTAATGGGCAAAAAATAAATAGTGTGAAATGTATAAGATCCTCGATGGCAAGAAAGTAGCTTCTGAAATCAAAAGGGAGATCGCTGAAGAAGTAGCAATACTAAAGTCAGTCGGGAAAAAAATACCACATCTCGCTGCTATACTGGTAGGTAACAACGGTTCAAGCGAATCTTACGTTGCATACAAAGTAAAAGATTGTGAAGAGGTCGGTTTCAAATCAACGCTTATCAGATTCGGGAGTGAAATTGGAGAGAATGTTTTACTTGAAAAAATCGCCGGACTTAACAACGATCCTGATGTAGATGGATTTATCGTTCAGTTACCTCTACCGCAACATATATCAGAAAATAAGGTAATTGAAGCTATTGATCCGCGAAAAGATGCAGATGGTTTTCACCCGGTTAATATTGGGAATATGGTTATCGGACTTCCTGGTTATTTGCCCGCCACTCCTTATGGAATAGTCGAACTTTTAAAAAGATATGGCATTGAAACTTCAGGTAAAAATTGTGTCGTAATAGGCCGTAGTAATATAGTTGGCCGCCCTGTAAGTATTCTGCTTTCCCAGAAAGGAATGGATGCAACTGTAACAGTTGTGCATAGCCGCACAAAAAACATTAAGGATATTATTTGTCAGGCCGACATAATTATTGCTGCAATAGGTTCTCCAGGATTTGTTACAGAAGAAATGGTGAAAGAGGGAGCAGTGGTAATAGATGTCGGAGCCACCCGCATTAACAGCTCTGACACCAAGTCGGGATTTAAACTTGTTGGCGATGTTGATTTTGAGAGAGTAGCTCCAAAATGTTCGTACATCACTCCTGTCCCCGGAGGTGTAGGGCCAATGACAAGAGTTTCGCTTTTGAGAAACACAATTATCGCTGCAAAAAGAAATTGACCTTTTAAGTTCCCTGTATCTTCATTATTTTGATGGAAAATCCACTCCCGTGAAATAAAGGTCAAATCCTCCTTTACCACCCGGTCTGTTGGAAGAAAACATAAGAAACTTATTGGTGAATTCCGGATAAGAACCAATTACCGGCCTGTATTCGTCTGAAGAAGTATTTATCCGGGGCCCAAGATTAACAGGAGAACCCCATTTCCCATTTTTCATTATAGAATAATAAAGATCATAACCGCCAAGGCCGCCTGGACGGTTAGAAGCAAATACCATTATTTTTTTTAATATGAACGGACATTTATCTTCACCGGAGCTATTTATACTGTCAACCTTTGCCGGCTGCGAATAATCAAGATTGAACCATGATGAGAGATCTTTTTCTGCAGGTTTTTTCAGGAAAAAAATGTCAAAGGTTCCTTCCTTGTTTGATGAAAAATAAGCAGTATCCTGCTCCGAATTAAAACAGATATATGCATCATCAGAGCCTGTATTCATAAGTGTAATTGGCAACGGTCCCGTAATATCTGGAAGAAGAGTACCGGATACCGGCTGATTTTTAAGATAATAGAGATCCAGATTTCCAGCTGCATTTGTTGAAGAGAGCAAAAGATATTCGAAACCGTCTATTTTGCTGAATAATCTGTAGGGCCCGAAATCATTTCCCGGGGTCTTTGCCTTACCGATTAATTTGTCGGGGAATGCGTCAGTAGTCATTTTAGCCCCAAATCCAAAAGCTCCTGAGGTCTGATCAAATAAGAATGAGATACTTGCCTGTTCCAGATCAAACTGACCACCTGAACTTTTCCTGTTGCTTGAAAATATTATTGGCAAATTTTCGCCAATCTGGTACAATGCCAGATTGTAATCGTCATAGGGGGAGTTAATATCAGCTATATTAATAACTGTATCAGGAAACGTACCTTTTGGATATTTTATTGGATTTTCAGTTTTCTTACAGTCGGTAAAACAACCTATAACAAATAAGATACTTAACCCTGAGATTATAAAATTTATATATCCTGATTTTTTCATGCGGATGTATTTAAAGAAATGAAAAACCGGGAGGTCGCCCGGTTCTTCAAAATTAGAATTTAGGTTAATTCTACGGTAAATAGGGTTTGATTTTATATAGTTTTTCCTGGTTTTACAATTAATAGATGATTATTTATAGCTGCAGGTTGCGTCTACTTAATAAAAAAAATAGCTCTAAAAGCATTTCATTTGTACCTGCCTCTTTATCAAAAGCTTAAAAAAAAGTTAAAATGTTAATAATTGAGGTTATATGAAAACATCCTTATTAAAAATAGTATTAATTTTGTATTCATATTTTTGTGAGCCATGGAAGATGATAAGTTTGGGATTTCCTATGAGGAAGATGTGAAGCATGCTGTACAGAAGTTTGAAAGGATGAAGAAAAATAATGAAAATTATTTTTTTGATGTGATTGAATTTGAGACAATTATAGATTATTATATTGAAAGTAATAATTCAATAAAGGCTTTTGAAGCAGCAACATTAGCCAGTGAACAGCATCCACATTCGGTTTCATTACAGTTAAGAAAAGCCAGAGTACTTCTCGATAAGGGAAGA
Source organism: Bacteroidales bacterium (assembly GCA_025358645.1). Lineage (GTDB taxonomy): Bacteria > Bacteroidota > Bacteroidia > Bacteroidales > VadinHA17 > LD21. Next base: position 725 of record JANYIW010000054.1, on the reverse strand, counting down.
GCTGTTGAGGCGCTGAGGTTACTTAAGAAACTGGAAAACATTGAACCCGGTAACCATGAAATATTCATAGCCAAGGGTACAGCTTATGGTATGCTTGGAGACATACAGGGTGCAAAAAAAATGTTTGATTATTCACTGACTCTGGATACAGAAGATGTAGAAAATATCCTGTTCGCAATAACCTCTGTATTACAAAATCTTAATTATTATGTCCATCTGATCCCATATATGGAGAAGCTCATTGATCTTGAACCGGAATTCAAGGCTCACCTATATGATATGGCTTACGCTTATGATAAGATTGAGGATTATGAGAACAGTATTAAATACTATCTGAAATACCTTGAAGAAGAACCATTTTCAGATAGTGCATGGTACAATCTTGGAATAATTTATAATAAACTGGAGTCGTACGATAAAGCGATGGAAGCCTATGATTTTGCTCTGGCTATTAATTCGCAGAATACTTTTGCTATTTTCAATAAAGGGAACATTCTCAGTAACCTGGAAAAGTATTCCGATGCAATTCCGGTCTACCATGAATACCTTGAAAACGAACCAGAGAGTTTTGAGGCAATGACTTATCTTGCAGAATGTTATGAAAAGATAGGAGAAGTAACCATGGCTCGTAAATATTACCAGGAAGCAATAGTACTTGCTCCTGAGTATGCCGATCCATGGTTTGGGCTTGGTGTAATTGCCCTGAATACCGGAAATACTGAGGA
>JANYIW010000051.1 GCA_025358645.1 Bacteroidales bacterium | reverse complement strand
GGAATCGTAATGGAATTTGAGTTTGGCACAAACTGGGCAGCCTATTCCCGTTATGTCGGCGATATATTCGGAAGTGCGCTGGCGGCTGAAGGTGTTTTTGCCTTTGCACTTGAATCTACTTTTCTTGGGGTTTTGCTTTTTGGTTGGAATAAAGTGAGTCCGAAAGTTCATTTTTTTTCAACAATCATGGTAACACTAGGCTCCATGTTTTCAGCAATCTGGATTGTAGTTGCCAACTCCTGGCAGCAAACTCCTGCAGGGTTTAAAATTGTTGGCGAAGGAGTGAACACAAGGGCTGAAATTACCAATTTTTGGGCAATGGTCTTCAATCCGTCTTCCGTAGACAGAATTACACATGTGTGGATCGGAGCTTTCCTGGCAGGTACTTTTTTAGTTCTTAGTGTTCATGCTTATTATATTCTGAAGAATAGGTTTGTTGAGCAATCAAAAAAGGCATTTGGTGTAATCCTGATAATTGCAGCAATTTCTGCACTTGCACAGTTACTTACAGGCCATAATTCGGCAAATGGCGTATCAAAAAACCAGCCGGCTAAACTTGCTGCCTTTGAAGCGCATTATGATAGTCTGGCAGTTGCCGATATGTACTTAATCGGGTGGGTAAACGAAACGGAACAGACTGTTACAGGCATAAGAATACCAAAAGGATTAACTTTTCTGATTCACCATGACTTTACCACTCCGGTTAAAGGTCTCAACGCATTCAATAAAAACGACAGACCTGTTATGGTTAACTTTATTTTCCAGACATATCATTTGATGATTTCAATAGGTATCTTACTAATTGGGCTCACGTTGTTTTCCCTTTTCTTATGGCGGAAAGGAAAACTTTTCAACAAACGATGGCTCATGATAATATTCAGTTTTTCGGTATTGCTTCCACAAATAGTAAATGAAGTTGGTTGGTATTCAGCCGAAGTAGGCCGGCAACCATGGGTTGTGTATAACCTTTTAAGAACTTCTGAGGCCCTGTCTGAAAATGTCAGAGCAGAGCAAGTAGTATTTTCTCTTATCTTATTCACAATGGTTTATTTGATCCTATTCAGCTTGTTTATCTATCTGTTGAATAAAAAAATACAAACAGGATTAGATCTTGCAGAACCAGAAAAGGAATTTCCTCAAAAACCCTTAACCAATATATGATGGAAACAATCTTAAACATACAATCAGGAACCTGGATGTTTCTGGTAATTGGTGCAGTATTTAGCGGATACGCGATACTTGATGGCTTCGACCTTGGGGCAGGAACAGTGCACCTTTTTCTCAGAAAAGAAGAGAGCCGGCGGATAGCTCTCAATGCAATTGGGCCTGTGTGGGATGGTAACGAAGTTTGGCTTGTAATCGGTGGGGGAACGCTCTTCGCCGGTTTCCCGAAAGTTTATGCTACTTTACTTTCAGCATTTTATACCCCATTTATTTTATTTCTGGTATTACTTATTATGAGGGCCATCGCAATTGAGTTTCGAAGTAAAGAGAGTATGCTTTGGTGGCAGCGACTCTGGGATATTATTTATTCTATTTCGAGCACGCTGGTCGGATTTACACTCGGTGTAGTACTAGGAAACGTTGTTCTCGGAATACCAATTGATAATAATATGATCTACAAAGGTGGACTGCTGGATATTTTCAACCCGTATGCACTTCTTACCGGCCTGACAGTAGTTGCCCTTTTTGCACTGCATGGTTCGGTTTACCTTGTAATGAAAACAGACGATAAGTTGTCGGACAGACTAGCGTATATTTCCAAAATTGCCGGTCTGTTCTTCACAATCTGTTATTTTATGCTCTCAATTGCAACCCTCATTTATGTGCCTCATGCTGCAGAAAAATTCAAGGAAACGCCTATCTTGTTTGTAATTCCTGTTCTAACACTTTTTTTACTTATCAACGAACGAAGGTTAATTGATAATAAAAAATATTGGCGGGCTTTTTTATCATCGGCTGCTTTGACATCGTTGTTATTGATTACTATTGCAATAGGCCTTTATCCTAATATATTGCTTTCTA
>JANYIW010000341.1 GCA_025358645.1 Bacteroidales bacterium | reverse complement strand
CGTTATTCTTTTCAAGACGCAGTACAAAGATTATGTACCATCAATAAAACTTGCAAAAAAAGAATACGCGAAAGATATCATGAATCTGGGATTAAAGTTTTTTGTGCTTCAAATTGCAAGTATTGTTCAGTTTCAGACAACATCATTCCTGATTGCTCATTATTTCAGCACAACACAAGTTACTTCGTATAATATTGCATATAAATATTTTTTCACTCTACAAATGATATTCATGATATTAATTACTCCTTTATGGAGTGGAGCAACAGATGCATATAATTCAGGCGATACCGATTGGATAAAAATGGTTGTAAAAAAATACCTGTTGTTTTTAGTTCCATTTATTTTATTAGGCGCTATCATGTTGGCATTTGCCAAACCAGTTTATGATCTCTGGTTGGGGAAAAATACTGTTGATATTAAATTTCATATCTCCCTGTTATGCTATATCTTTTTCTCCACAGGAATGTTTGCGAGCATATTCGTAGCAGTAATTAACGGAATAGGAGCCTTAAGGATTCAATTTATTACATCGATTTTAACCTCAATCGGTTTTCTTGTAATTTCAATTATATTGATTAAAAAATTTCATCTTGGAGTTGAAGCAATTTTAATTGCTTCTATCATTTCAAATGTTTATGGTTATTTTCTGGCGCCACTTCAGTATTATAATATTTTTATTAAAAAATCCAAATCAAAGATCTGGTATGCATAATATTTTTATATGAACAGGGTATCTATTTATGGGGGACTCGGGAACCAGATGTTCCAATATGCACTTTGTGTAGCGCTCAATCACAAGGGTAAGAAAACCAAAATATTATTTTCAAATTTCTTATACTTTAACCATCATAGTGGTTTTAACTTATGCAAAGCTTTTAAAATACGATTATCATTTCCGTTAAATCTCTTAAACTATATTCTTTTAAATGGTGAAATCCTTTATAGGAATAGAATTGCTGCCTTTTTTCTCAGGAGATTAATTCAGGGATATCAGAGGAAGAAGTATAATATATATAAAGAAAAAAAAGAGTTTGAATTTGACAGTGATGTATTTAATCAACAATCAAAATTGTTTATTGGAATTTGGCAGGTCGAAGAATATTTTAAAGATATTAATGACCTGATACTCCGGGAATTTGTTTTTAAAGCGCCAAAAGATAATAAGAACAGAGAAATAATTGAAAAAATAAACAACAGCAATTCGGTGAGTATCCACATTCGAAGAGGAGATTATTTGAACAACGATTGGGAAAAAATTCTCGGGGTCATAAAAGGGACAACTTATTATACTAATTCAATCGATTATATTGGTAGCAAGGTCAGGAATCCTCATTATTTCATTTTCTCAGATGATATACAATGGGCAAAAGATAATTTAAAATTAACCAATTGCACTTATGTAGATCATAATAAAGGCAGCGATAGTTATATTGATATGTATTTAATGAGCCTGTGTAAGCACAATATAATTGCGAATAGTACCTTCAGCTGGTGGGGAGCCTGGCTGAACAAAAATCAGGATAAGATAATAATTATGCCCGAACGTTGGATAAACCGCGAGAACTGCGAGGGGATATTCCCACATCAATGGGTTAAAATGGAATTAGAATAAATAATGATAAAAGTTATTCATCTACAAAATTCAACCGAATCAGCCGGAGGAGTAGTGCCAAAGCTCCATAATGCATTCCTCGAGTCAAATATTGATTCAAGTATACTATCGTTGAAGCCAAGTATAAATGATAATGAACAAATCATTCATTTAGGGAGATTCCCAAAAATGATTGCCATGTTAGAATATAGAATACAATCGTTTTTATCCAGAAATAACAACAAACAATTCGGATTATATTCTTATTCAATTCTGGGTTCAAATGTCTCCAAAATAAAACAAATTATATCTGCTGATATCATCTATTTGCATTGGATACAAGGAGGATTGCTGAACCTCCGGAATATTGAGCAACTGGCAAAACTCAATAAGCCAATTATCTTCTTTATGCATGATATGTGGTCTATTACAGGAGGATGCCACTATAGTTTTTCGTGTGATAAATACAAATCCAGGTGCAGTGATTGTCAGGTGCTGCCCAGCCATAAAAAAAATGATTGGTCTACGAGGGAGTTTGACAAAAAATTAAGATTATACTCCAAATATGATAACTTATACTTTGTGGCTCCAAGCAAATGGCTTTACAATTGCATAAAAGAGTCCGGGTTAACAAAAAATAAACCCGTTTTTTGCATTCCAAATATTGTGGATGCCAAAATTTACAAACCTTTTGATAAAAACATTGCAAAACAGATATTGAATCTGAACGTCAATGACACTGTAATAGCATTTGGTGCGGTTTCAATTAATAGTCCATATAAAGGGTGGGCATATTTAAAAAGAGCGCTTGAAATTTTGAAATCTGATCCGGGACTTAAAAAAATTACCGTTCTGATTTTTGGCGGTGATTTTAATAAACAAATTGCAGAAGAAATTCCATTTGAGACAAAGTATATGGGGTTTTTAAGAGATGAATATTCAACAGATCTGGTATATAATGCAGCAGATATTTTTATTGCTCCCTCATTAGCTGATAACCTCCCGACAACCATATTGCAAAGCTTGTATTGTGGCACACCTGTAGTGGGTTTTGATGTTGGAGGGATTCCCGATATGATTAAGCATAAGAGTAATGGGTATCTGGCAAAATACAAAGACGCCGAGGATATTGCCAACGGCATTAAGTTCTGTATAGAGAATAATATAAAAGGTCAGATTTTACCCGAATTTGATAAAAAAAATATTCTTAATAAACATTTGGAGTTGATAAATGCAGTACTATTAAAAAAACCTGACTTTGATAAAATCTTTCCATCGTAATAAGTTTATCATTTTTAGTAACTATGGTAAATAATCCGAAAACACTATCTATTGATAATCCTGATCAAAGAACTTTGAGAGCAGTGAATCTGTTCTGGTTAGGAATCATTATGTACATGACAGCTTATACAATCGCTTCGACTGACACAGTAAACTGGATTGTTTGTAATTTAATTCAGATGATAGGATTGCTTTTGTTTATTCCTTCTGCAATTTATCTTGTACAGTTTGAGATTGAAGATAATTATTTACGGATAATCTTTTATCTTTATTGTGTATGGTTTACAGGAGTAATCCTAAGGGGGATCAGGTTCGATTATGTATCTATAAAAGTAATGCTTTTTGATCCAAACTTCAGCATATTCCTATATATTGTTCCGTTGGTTATGCTATTTCCCAGGACTATTTATTTCTATAAAAGAACTTTTTATACCATTGTGGTACTCGGAGTTTTTTATATCCTATATGATTTAATGTATCTTAAATATTTACTTCACGCTGCTGGTGATAATTCCACCAGCATGGGGATTGTTGAACATTTTTCACAGAACTTAAGCCTTTCCTGTGGATTCCTGCTGCTTACTTTTGTTTATCATTCCAGGAAACAAAATTTATTTGCATTCTTTGTTCTTATCCTGACATTCCTGCTTGCTGTAATCAGAGCACGCAGAGGATTGATATTTATGTCATTTTCCATGCTGTTCTTTTCATATTATATTTATCAGTTTGCAAACAAAACTAAAATTGTCAATATAGTATTCTCATTCTTTGTAATTATTATAATATCGTATGTTGCCGTAAAAATATATGAATTGAATAAAAAAGACAGCTTCAGACTAATCACTGAACGAATTGGACAACAAACAAGATCTGAAGTTGAACAGTATTTTTACAGAGATATGAGCACAAAAGATTGGATCATTGGTAAAGGGATATCCGGGAAGTACTTTTGTCCGGGAGTTATTGAAGGGGTTGGCGGAATTTCCATTTATAGAAATATAATAGAGACCGGATACTTACAGGTTATTCTGAACACAGGAATATTAGGTCTCGGATTGATTTTATTGATAGCAATTCCTGCTATTATTAAGGGACTTTTTTATTCAAATAACATATTATCCAAAGCCGCGGGGATCTGGATTTTTTTATTTTTGATTTATATGTACCCTGGAACAATAACCAGGTTCTCAATGCATTATATTTTAATTTGGATATGCATAGGAATATGTTATTCAAAAGACATACGAAGTCTTTCTGAA
>JANYIW010000327.1 GCA_025358645.1 Bacteroidales bacterium | reverse complement strand
GGTAAAACTTATGCCTTTGTTGGCCCTACAGGAGGAGGTAAAACTACCACAGCCTCTCTTATCGCCAGATTATATGATGCTTCAAGAGGAACAATATTGCTGGATGGGAAGGATATACGTTCATATACACCCGAAGAACGTACCAGGAAGATAGGATTTATTCTCCAGGAACCATTCCTGTTTTCAGGGACTGTCCGTGATAATATATTATATGGAAACACCGGGTACAAGAGCTATACGAATCTACAATTGTCAGAAGCTATTTCAGAAGCAGGACTCGAGAGCTTGCTGGAACGATTCGATCAGGGTCTTGAAGCAAAAGTACAAACCACAGGAGATGGCATCAGTTTAGGGCAAAAACAATTAATTGCTTTCATGCGTGCTGTACTTCGCAAACCTGAATTACTTATACTTGATGAAGCAACAGCAAACATTGATACTGTTACTGAACAATTGCTCGACATCATACTAAAGAAACTTCCTGAATCTACAACCCGTGTGATAATTGCCCACCGCTTAAACACGATAGAAAATGCCGACGAGATTTTCTTTGTAAACTCCGGAAAGGTTATTCTTGCCGGATCATTCAGCGATGCTATTAACCTGCTTCTGCACGGGAAGGTAGAAAGTTAAAGTAAAAAATCCACCGTCATAAGTTCCTGCAAAGACATTGCTTACGCTTATGACTAAAGAAATTAGCAGATAGCAGCTTTTAAGTATTAATTTACTTTATAAAGCCTGATATATCAACTGCTGAGAGAAGACATTGCTTGTTATCACCAGTAACTATCCCTTCCATATAAACCCGACACGAGGGATTGTCATTATAGCCAATCATAATCTCGCACGATTCTTTTGAATCGTTGGTATATACTTTACTTAAAAATCTGTCAAATACACTTTGCGACTCTTCTGCGATGAAAAGTTTAAAGTTGCTGTTTACCAAACTAAAACGTTTGTCTCCAAGCATTTCTGCACCGGTAAAGTTCAGTTCACTTATATTCCCAAGGGAATCCAGCGTAAAATAACCCATTGGCGCAAAATCGTATAACATGGTATATTTTCTAAGAGCTGTTTCTGCGGTTTCGTTTGCCTGGGTGAGCTCTTCGTTCTGCATTTCCAATTCTATCTGGTGCACCTGAAGTTCGTGGAGCAACTTTACAGCATCAGTTTCCATTGCTGACAAGGTTGTTTTGAATTGTTTTTTTTTCAGTAATTCTTCTGCGTTTTTTCGCAGCAGCTTGTTATCTGTAAGATTTATTTTTTCTTTATTCATGGAATACTTATTTTTTTATAGATAATATCATTCCCGTTGGCACTTTCAGATTATTCAGCAGTACCATTACAGACAGATCTACATCAGTTATTTTTTTTCCGGCTGTTATTAACTGCATTTTTAAACTGGTATCAAGCGAATCGCTCAATATCTTATTCATTCTGTTTTCAGTCATTTCCCGTAATGATTCAGGAATAAAAATATGTATATAATTCCTGTTTAACAGATCCTTCTGTTTTTTTCCGAAATATTTTTCAGCTGCCGGATTAACTTCCTGTATTTTCCCATCGGTCGATAATCTAACTATTATATCTGAGGAAGAATTCATTAGCAGATGATTCATCTGTTTTGTTTCATTCAGTTTTACTTCCACCTCCTTAAGATCGGAAATATTAAAAAAAGTTATAACAACTCCCTCAATTCTGTCATCAAATGTGCGGTAAGTCATAATGCGAATGGAGAACCAACGTCCGTCTTTGGTAGAAATCTGTTTTTTTATAAAAACGAGTGTCTTTAGTACATTCAGAGCATCGGCAGATAATTCCGGATAAATAAGGTCGGAAACAAGATCCGTGAGAGGCCGGCCTATGTCGCTTTTTATCAGTTTAAATATTTTGATCGCCTGTACAGTAAATCGACGAATTTTTAGCTCCTTATCGAGAAACAGAGTAGCAATATCGGTGCTGTTGAGAAGATTTTTCATATCATTGTCCATATGCTTAAAGTCTTCTACTTTTGACTGCAATTCTGTGTTTACTGTTTGAAGTTCTTCATTAAGGCTTTGCATCTCTTCTTTTGAACTCATTAATTCTTCATTAGTAGATTGCAGTTCCTCATTTGTAGATTGTAACTCCTCATTCGTAGATTTAAGTTCTTCCTGAGAGGTTTGCATTTCTTCAAGAGCATCCTGGATCTTTTCATTCGCCTTCTTCAGAGCTTTTTCCAAAAGTATTTTCCCTTCATGGCTTAGAGTCTTCTTTTCTTTTATTGCATTCAGGTTATCGTCTGGGATTTCGTCTATATCAGTGAAGACTATCATTAACATACCTTTTAATTGCTCCGGTTTATCTATCCACCGAATGCTTAAATTTAAATTCTGGGCACTGCCATTTGTACCTACTTTGATATTACGTAAAACCACAACCTCTTTTTTCAATATAGCTTTATGAAAGGCGAGAGGAAATTCGTTTCTCAATCCTTCACGTAACATTGCAAAAATATTCATATTTGCTTTACCGACTGCTGGTTCGAGGTATTTTCCTGTACGCCCGCTGATATAGATAATATCGCCATTTTCATTTACAAGCACTCCGGCAGGTGAATAATGCTTTACTAACAACTGATCGGCAAGCTTCTGAATATTCTGGGATGATCCGGTGGGTATTCCATTTTCAATACTGGCTGTCTTTGTCTTGTTATATGTTTTGGGGAAATCAAATAATTCAGGTGTCAGGTGAGTGGAGGTCCGTTTATAGATTTTCTGTTTGGAATCTATTGACGTGAAAAGATGGCTCTGAGAACCGAGCGTTTCGGAGCTGCCAAGCAGCATAATTCCTTCAGGGTTAAGGCTATAGTAAAATAGCCCAATAATTTTCTTTTGTAATTCAGGTTCCATATAAATAAGCAGATTCCGGCATGAGAGAAAGTCGATCTTAGTAAAAGGCGGATGCATAGTAATATTATGTTGTGCAAACACTACTTTCTCTCTTATTTCTGTAGTGATGAAATAGCCATTATCAGCTTTAATAAAAAACCGTTTCAGACGTTCCTGTGAAACATTTTCAATAATGCTAGACGGGAATGCGCCTTTCCTTGCTGACTCAATTGCCTCATTATCAACGTCAGTTGCAAATATCTGTAAAGAAAAACCGCCATGAGGATTGACTTTTTCAAGAGCCTCTTTAAAAACTATAGCTAATGAATATGCTTCTTCGCCCGTTGAACACCCTGGTACCCACGCCCTGAGGATTGAACCTGGTTCAAGGGAGGATAAAACACCGGGGATAATAGTTTCTTTCAACTTGTCCCATAATGCAGCATCACGAAAAAAGTTAGTTACCCCGATCAATAATTCTTTGAACAGGATTTCAATCTCCTTTGGATTATTATTCAAAAAAGACACATAGTTAGTTATTTTATCAACATTATGGACACTCATCCGTCTTTCGATGCGACGGTATACCGTGTTTTTTTTATATAATGAAAAGTCATTTCCGGTATACGCCCGGAGAAGCATTATAATTTTTTCAAGTGAGCTTTTATCTTTTATCTCTATATCCGGGTCATATCTGAGGAGAGGAGTATGTTTGAGCAGCTCAAGTAGTTTTGAAGGCAACTCGTTTGCAGGCGCTATAATATCGACAGGTACAGAATTGATGGCATTGGTTGGCATGCTGCTAAATTTTGCATTCGAGGGATCCTGTACCATAACTATCCCGTTATTTTCTTTAATGGCGCGAATGCCCAGACTGCCGTCGGAGCCCATACCTGAAAGAATAAGACCAATACTAAGTTTCTTCCGGTCCTCAGCCAGGGAGTGCAGGAAAAAATCAATCGGTAAACGTTGTCCTCTTTCCAGTACCGGCTTAAACAGACGTAACACTCCATTTGATATAGACATAGTTTTATTTGGAGGTATAACGTAAACACAGTTTGGTTTCACTACCATGCGGTCTTTTACCTGGGAAACATTCATCTTGGAAACCCGCTGAAGCAACTCGGGTAACATTCCTTTGTATGTAGGATCGAGGTGCTGCACAACAATGTATGCTATTCCGCTTATTTCAGGCACATTACTCAGAAACAGCTCCAATGCTTCAAGCCCTCCGGCCGATGCTCCGATACCAACAATCGGAAACTGATCAGGATCTGAATAAGGAGTTATTTTTTTTGCTGATATTGTTGATTTGAGCCTGCCTGGTTTCACTTATATAGTTTTAAAAAATTTATCAGTTTCATATACCACCTCTGAATCATATAACTCCGGTTACCTGATATTTTTAAAGTCATTCAGATTAAAACCATCAGGGTTATTGTTAGTGATTTTCCGGGAACTATAATAATACAGATTACCTTCAGCGTCAAATAACATATCGAAACATTTACCTGCTCCTGCATCCTTAGGCGGGCCTACATGAAAATGAAACAATGTATTTGTCGGATTAATGGTAAGTTCCTTCTGAATTTCTGCAGAAGTAAGAAATTTTACATAATAAGGGGATCCTGTTTTAATTTTCTCCGGGGAATCAGCATTAGAAGCCATTTTATCTTTATTCAGTAAAAAAACCTTGTCTTTGAAACCTGTTTTGTTGTAGTATTTCAATCCATTTAATGAAATTGAGAATCGATCTTTCTCAAGATTTTTCATGTGTATTTGGATGAATTTAACAATTGCAGGTATAACATATTCATAATCAGCCTCATTATCTCCAGAATATGAAATAGGCAGGCTAAAAAATTCAGGCATCCTGGTTAAATTGTCTGATATATCCCCAAGTACAAGGTTTATATAATTGTAGCTTACGCCACCAGGGTCCTTATCGTAAGCGCCGTTCATAAGGACAATGAAAGAATACTTCGCATCGGTGCGCCGTTTTTCAAACTCCTTCTGGTCAATAAACTCATAGTCAGTAGATTTCCAGTATTTCTGGACAGCATCTTTTATGTATGCATTATAAAAACTGATGCCATCTTCAAAAACAACACAGGTTTTTGAATTCTTAAACATCCCTATTTGTTGTTTTGATGCCAGAGGAGGATTCGCCATAACCCCCAGACAAAGAAGTCCTAAAGTAAAACCCAGAATATATCTTTTCGATAACCTTCGGGCAGTTACTCTCGTTTCAGGACGCATTACTCTCGAATTTATCATAATTCTAAACTATTCTTTTAAAGTTATAAAAATCATGAATTCAAATCGATGAATGTTATATAATTCTGTTAAAATGTTACATTATTCACGGGTCGTCTATATGCCTGTATAAGAGGATGATACCTATATATAATGCGGTAATGTGAATGAAAATCTGCTTCCTTTATCTGGTTCGCTTTCCAGATGGATG
>JANYIW010000317.1 GCA_025358645.1 Bacteroidales bacterium | reverse complement strand
TAACCCAGATTTACTATCTGGTAAAAAGGGGTTCAGCTTTACCGGTAGGAGTGGATTCTTCAGAAGTAATTTTTACCCCACTTCAAAAGATTATCTGTATGTCGACAACGCATATTGCAATGATTTCAGCACTGGGTGAAGAACAAACTATTGCAGGTGTATCTGGGACAAATTTCATTTATTCCCCTGCTATAATCACGAATGTTGAAAAAGGATTGGTAGTGGATGTTGGATATGAAGCTAATCTCAACAAGGAGTTGATCCTCAAGATCTCTCCTGATCTGATAATGATTTACGGAATAGGAAGTGAATCGTCGGGTTACGTGGGAAAAATAAAAGAGCTGGGTATAAAAGTCATCATTAATGCCGATTACCTCGAAACAGATCCACTGAGCAGGTCAGAATGGATCAAATTGTTCGGAGCACTGTATTGCAAAGAGTCTTTAGCTGACAGTTTATTTAAATCAGAAGTTGATGAATATACCCGATTAAAGTCATTTATAGCCCAAAAGACCACGAAAAAACCAAAGGTTTTGCTTGGGCTTCCTTTTAAGGACACGTGGTATATTTCACCCGGTAATTCCTTTATCAGTAACCTTATTAATGATGCTGGTGGAGATTATCTTTGGATGGACACTGAATCTTCCATATCGATACCATTTGGACTGGAAAAAGTCTACCTCCGCGGATTGAAAGCCGATTACTGGCTGAATATCGGTACTGTGGGTTCCAGAAATGAGATTTCAAATGTTGATCCGCGTCTCACTGATCTTCCCTGTTTTAAAAATGATAATCTGTTCAATAATAACAAAAGGATAACGGTAAACGGGGGTAATGATTATTGGGAAAGCGGAAGTCTATATCCTCATCTGCTTCTTAAAGATATAGCTACGATTTTACACCCTGAATTATTCAGTGATCATGAATTGATCTTTTACAAAAAAATTAATTAAAACAAGAGACTTGAAAGCTGTAAAACAGAATGAATTATCTGTTGATCCTGATACGGGAAGAAAGGTAAGACTTATTTTCTCCGGTCTTTTGTTACTTGTTGTCATTTTTCTTATTCTTGATATTTTTCTGGGCTCAGTAAGTATAAAACCTATAGATGTAATACGAGCAATATTCACCCATTCGCATGGGGATTTTGAAACCATAATACTGAAGTTCAGGTTGCCAAAAGCTATCACGGCTCTCACTGTAGGAGTGGCATTGTCATTAAGCGGTTTGCAGATGCAGACTGTTTTCAGAAACCCTATGGCTGGCCCTGACGTACTCGGAATAAGCTCCGGTGCAAGCCTTGGAGTGGCCTTTGTAATTCTGGGTTTTTCTTCAAATATTACTCCGGAGAGTCTGAATGGATTAGGTAACTGGATCCTTGTTGCTGCTTCATGGATTGGTGCAGGTGCAGTAATGCTATTAATAATGATAATCTCATCGAGGGTAAAGGATATAATGACAATTCTCATCCTTGGAATTATGCTATCTGCGGGTATATCTGCCGTTGTAACGATTATGCAGTATTTCAGCAATGAAACCATGCTCAAAGCCTACGTTATATGGACTATGGGAAGTTTAGGGAATCTTACTGTAAACCAGCTTAATGTACTTTTAATTTCTGTCTCAGCCGGTATTATATTGAGTCTGTTCTCCTCAAAAATGTTAAACGCATTATTGCTCGGGGAGAATTATGCCGGAAGTATTGGACTTAATGTGAAGTTTGCAAGGGCAGTTATTTTCGCATCTACAAGTATCCTGGCAGGAAGTGTGACTGCTTTTTGCGGTCCGATCGGGTTTATAGGTATTGCAGTACCACATATAGTAAGAATCCTGTTTAAAACCTCTGATCATAAGGTTCTTATACCAGGTACAGTTCTCATGGGAGGGGTAGTAATGCTCTTCAGCGACATTGTTTCGCAACTTCCGGGATCAGAGAGTGTTTTGCCGGTAAATGCTGTTACTTCTTTGATTGGTATACCTGTGGTTATATGGGTAATCTTTCGTAACAGGAAATACACAGGGTCGTTCTGATGAAAAAAAATTTAAAGGAAATATTATCTCTTGATTCACTGAAAATCGGGTATGTCTCGGGGAAAAATGAAAATATCCTTCTTCCTCCACTTAATGCAAGTGCAGACAGAGGAGAACTTATAGCCGTTATTGGTAGAAATGGCATAGGGAAAAGCACTCTACTGAGAACGCTGACAGGACTTCAACGGTTATTAGGTGGTGAAATCTTTTATAGTGGTAAGAGTATCAGGGAGTTTTCAAGAATGGAACTTGCACAGAAAGTGGGTTATATATCTACTGAGATTGTAAAGGTCAATAATATGAGCGTTTATGATCTTGTTGCTATGGGAAGGTTTCCCCATACAAACTGGACAGGTAAAATTGAAAAAATAGATCACGAAGTAATATTGGATGCTATAGAAAAAACATCGATGTCATCGTTTTGCGGGAAGTTTATTTCAGAGCTTTCTGACGGAGAACGACAGAAAGCAATGATCGCAAGAATTTTAGCACAGGATACCGGAATTATGGTTATGGACGAACCAACTGCCTTCCTTGATGTAGCCGGCAAATATGAGATTTTATACCTGATGAATATGCTCTCCAGAAAAAATAATAAAACAATTATCTATTCGACCCATGATCTCCAAATGGCTATAAGTCAGTCAGATAAAATATGGTTGATACTCGATAACAAGCTGATTGAAGGGGCTCCTGAGGATATTATGCTTTCAGGTGCATTTGATCATCTTTTCAATTCATCAACTGTTAAGTTCAATTCTGAAGACGGTACATTTTCTTCCACGAAAGATACTTTGGGGAATATTTTTATTGAAGGAGAAGGCAGCAAGAGATACTGGACTGAAAAAGCAATCAACAGAGCCGGGTTTAAAGTATCGAAAGAAAAGAGAATTCCGTATATAATAGTCCCCTCAGAAAGTGATTATTCCTGGCAACTGGTTACTGAAACCGGCATACTCAGGTTTATAACTGTCTATGAATTGATAGCAAGTTTGAGAGGAACAATATCCGGACCTATTTAAAAAATTTCCTGTAGTTATCAATAAATGGTCCGATTTCCTCAACTGACAGTTTTTTGGCTATTATTTTTTTGTTTTTATCGAGAATATAAACAGTAGGAGTAGACTGTACATTATAGTAAAAGTCAAAATGTGAGCTTCTCTGCGGATCCCATCCATTTATCCAGGTGAGTTTATTATCTTCTATATACTTGGTCCATTTTGCCTTGTCAGTTGTAGTGCAAACAGTAAATACTTCCAGACTGTAATCTTTTGATTTATCATAATATGCCTTCAGTTTTGGGGTGGCTTCTTTGCAGTGACCGCAATCGGGCTCCCAGAAATAGAGTATAGTAAATTCTTTTTCAACATCATACAGCGACACAAATATTCCTTTGTATGAGTCCATAACAATGTTTTCAGCCTTTTTGCCAATAAGATTTGGTCGTATAAGATCAATTTGTTTCCTCAGATCATCTTTAAATTCTTTTGTTACCCAATCGGCTTTCCCTGATAGGTAGATATCATCTGCCAGCTTCACCATCACTGCATCGTGTCCCATGATTTCACTTTCCCTGAAGTGGTTAAAAAGATAAACTGAAACGAATTGATATATTTTATAATTGACCTTGCATTTTTGAATTATTTTGTCGATTTCCTTATTAATTGAATCAGGCGATTGAATTACAATTGTTGTGAAAAAGACATTTAATCTGGCATATAAAATAGGGGTACGGAGTAATCTCTCGTCAGTAAGATCAACATTATCAAAAAAATGATCCTTATTATAATTGTAACTCATTATCCACTTGACAGAATCGGGGTTTGCGAATCCAATAGGAACTAAAAACTCAGGAATATCTATTGGCAATAATGCTTTGACAAGAGTCGCCAGTAAGTTTCCATTATTGTCTTTGATAACACTTTTAAGGTATGACTTCATGTTTTCTTCCTGAAGCTTTTGAATAGATCTAAGAACCTTTAGTGAATCATTATTTTGCTTATTGTTTTGAACTCTTTTGGAAATTGCAGCTGATTGTTGTTGCATGGATAACCATTTTTTCTGGTATTCCACAAACGCAGAATTCTCCTCTGATCCTGTAAATTTAAGAGTATTGAAGTAATCACTAAAAGTACAACTGATAGTAAAGTGTTGACCGGAAGATATCAAAAGTTCAAAATATTTTCTTCCGGGTAATACGATCATATAAATACCCTGAGGCAGTATTTCCCGTCCATGAACAATTCCATGACCCGTTCTGTCGAGTATGATAGTATCTTTGATATACTGCTTATCGCCGAGATGATATGCCAGAAAAACTGTAGAATCCGGAAGGTCTCTTATAGTTATATCAATTTCATAACCATTTTTTAACTGACCAAACGAGAATACAGGAACTAAGGAAAGCAAAATAATAAATAATACAGTTCTCATTTATAAGTAAGATTATTAAAGACTTCTGCAAAAATAGCCATTGCAATTTCTTTGCCAAAGTTTGTCAGGCAAATATTAAGAAAATATATTGTACATTTGATATAATATCCATTGACAAATATGAAGATTTCATTGCTGATTCCGGTATTGGATTATGACATTATTGCGCTCGTTTACAGCATGAAAAATGCGATGGGTAAAGTACCTGAATTTTATGAAATTCTTATTGGCGATGATGGTTCTTCAGCTGAATATCATGAAAAATACTTGTCGCTGGAAACAGACAACGTTAAAGTGATCACTTCGGAGAAAAACATTGGAAGGGCTGCAATCAGAAACAAACTCGCTCTTGAAGCCAAGGGTGATTTTTTACTTTTTATTGATGCTGATGTAATGGTTCCCGGAACAGCCGAAGCATATATCCTAAAGTGGCTTCCCTTTTTAAATATTTCAAGAGTTATTTGTGGTGGAACATTATATCATGAAAGCGCTCCGGGTGATCCTGACAAACTTCTGAGATGGAAGTATGGAAAATGGAGAGAACAGAAAAGCGCTGCCGAAAGGAATAAACATCCACATTCAGGTTTTTCAACTTTCAACGTTTTGATTGAAAAATCTGTTTTCTCCAAAATTCGTTTCAATGAAGAGTTGAAACAGTATGGTCACGAAGACACACTCCTGGGCTACCAGTTGAAAAAAGCCGGAATTGGGATTCTTCATATTGATAATGGTCTGATACATGAGGGACTTGAATCGAACAGGGATTTTCTTAATAAGACCAAACTTGGTATAGAAAATCTTAGTAAGCTTTATGATAAGGTAACTGACAATAAATCATTTTCTGAGACAGTTCTGATTCTCAAGATTTATAATAAACTCAAATATTTTGGGGTAACCCGTATATTGGCAGCTATTTTTATAAGATACAGAGACCGGATGGAGATCAGACTTGACTCGAGCGATATTTCTCTTTTATTATTTGGTTTCTATAAAATGAGCATGTTTTGCACTTATCGTGAGATTCACAACAGGAAAAATATCCTTCCTGTCTTCTAGCAAATTCAGTAATAATAACCATAATTCTTTAGCGAAGAAGGTTGCATTAATAGTAGTCCTTATGAATTCGCTTTGATCAATATCTGTCTGGGAATAAATTTAATCAATTGAATTTAAGTCGATTATAAATCTATTTTCATCAGATCTATATTCCCATCAAATCTTCTGGTGGCTTTTAATACAAAATCAAACTTGTTAACCATTGTGCAGAGAAAAAAGTCAGTTGGAGGCGAAAAATCAATATTTACAGGGTTAAAGAATCTTTTCCCGGAACTATTTTGAAGATTAAGAATTCTGTTTCCAGGAATGAATTTTTCATTATTCAGTTCCATTGCAATCATTTCCGCACACATCAGATCCTCTTCAGCAGAATAGCTTGCACGGTACCCCATTGCGACAAGAGAGACCTGATCAGGAGTGACGGATTTCAGATATTTCACAATAGCTCCTGCATTTACAAGGCTGCCTGTCAGGATTGCATCAGCATTCACCGCATTTATAAGTCCTTGTGTACCGGCAGTTGTGGTTTGGATAACAGTTTTTCCTGATAGATCGGCTTTAATGATTTCTGTAGGGCTATTGCCGAAGTCAAACCCCTCAATTTTTTTCTCGTCCCTTTCCCCGACCAGAACAGAGTTTTTGTACTTCTTTTTCAGATGAAATGCTTCAGAAACCTCAGCTGTGGCAATAATCCTCACTGCACCTGCGTCATAAGCATAACAGGCGACTGAAAATGCTCTGAATACATCAATAATTACAGCCACTCCTTTTGCATTACGGGCGCCTTCAACGAACTCCATAATCTCAACCTTCATTTCGCAATCTATTTAAAAGTGAAAATAGCATTTTTTTTACTTTATCCCATTTCACACCATCAGAGTTTTCGTATATTTGAACCTGAGAGCAGATTCTGGAAATAACTTATTGATATTAATGCAAATATAACATTATGGTAAATCCTGTTTCATGGATACTCGACCTTATAAAGAGGCTGAATGATGCCATCTGGCACACACCTCTTTCTGAAATATCAAAAGGAAAAACATTCATTTTTAAGCAATTGAGAATTATTTTGTTGGCTGCAAGGGGGTTTTCCAATGATAGAGTTAGTCTTCAGGCTTCCGCGTTGACTTTCTATTCGCTCCTTTCTGTTATCCCTATTGCTGCTATAGTGTTTGCAATCGCCAAAGGTTTTGGCCTTGATAAAAATCTTGAACAGCTTATAATCGATAAATTCCAATCTGAGCAAGAGGTTTTAAACTGGTTGTTGCAGAATGCCACGAATGCAATTGAGAAAACCAGGGGAGGTTATATTGCCGGGATTGGAGTTATTATCCTTTTCTGGTCAGCGATGTCTCTTCTCAATCACATAGAAAGCTCATTCAACCATATCTGGCAGATAAGATCTTCAAGACCCTGGTACAGAAAATTTACTGATTATCTGACTATAATGCTTATTGCACCTGTTTTCATTATACTCTCCAGCAGTATTACTGTTTTTATTAGTACTGAACTGACTGATTATATGACGAAAGCGCCCATCCTTGACTTTTTTAAACCTGTGATAAGCTTTCTGTTCAGGTTTGCACCATATTTTCTCAGCTGGATAACTCTGACAATACTTTTTATTATAATGCCAAATGCAAAAGTAAAGTTTGTTCCCGCGTTAATTTCAGGCATAATTGCAGGTACAATTCTTCAGGGTATTCAATGGTTATATATTGATCTTCAGTTTGGAATTGCAAAACTGAGCGCCATTTACGGAAGTTTTGCGGCCGTTCCGCTATTTATTATATGGATACAGACCAGTTGGATCGTGGTACTGCTGGGAGCTGAAATATCGTTTGCAAATCAGAATATCTCGCGATATGAGTTGGAATCTGAAGCTCTAAATATAAGCAACTATCAGAAGCGTGCACTGGTACTGATGATAATGCATATTATTATCCGAAATTTTTCTATGGGTGAAAAACCGATAAGCGCTGAATATATAGCAGTTAATCTTAAAATCCCGGTCAGGCTTTCGCGCGATATACTTCAGGATCTGAGCAGCGCTAATCTTGTTTCCATAATTCATGAAAATGAAGAGAAAGAGCGATTATATCAACCCGCTTTAGATGTAAACAGATTAACAGTAAGTTACGTCTTTTCACGTCTCGATAAAAAAGGTGTGGAACAGATTATGGTTATCAGGAATAAGGACTATGAGAAAATAATATCAATGCTCGAGAAATTTGACAAACTCATTGCGAAGTCAGACTCAAATATTTTGATCAAAGACCTTTAGTATTTTATTAAGATACCTCTTTCTATATTGGTTTTTTAACCTGGTATTGCTCTACAAAGGTTATAAAATCAGTGAATGATTCCCACTCATTGAAGAGGTAATGTGGCAGCTGTAGAATAATATTTTTGGTATTCTTCTCTTTTTCCCAATAGCCCTCAAGATTTTTTGAAGGAAAAACCCGGTCAATCTCACTTGTAACCGCGTAATCCCATCTGAAACCAGGTTCTTTTTGTTCCATTATTCGGTTATACAGCCACCTGAGTTCGTCATGTAATGATTTAAGTGTCCTGTGAGGAACTCTGTCAATGTTTGACAGATATGATTTTTTATCACCAAACATTCTGAAATAGAATTTATCTATGTTTTCCTCAGTAATGTTATTCAGCGTCCCTTCAAATACGTTAAGAGGTATTCCATACATATTATCAGCTGGAACAGGTGTTCCATTTACTGCAATAGTTATATCAGGTTTTATGCCGGTTTTAGGTGAAAGATATTCCGCTGCCCATACACCGAGTGACCAGCCTATCAGGGTAATTTTTTCATAGGTTTTCATTTCAGGAAGGACAAGAGCTTCATCAGCGGAATAGTTATAGAAAAGTATAAAATCAAATTCATCATTGCACAGCGGAGTAAAGACATTCTCATCTGTCCCCCAGCCACCATACAATACAACAAGTTGATTATTTTTCTCCCGCCTTCTGATATAGGTCTTCATTGTACTCTATTCAGCTAATTGATAAATTTATTCAGTTATCCCCATTTACTGAAAGCACGCAAAGATAGTCTATTTTTTATGTTTTGTCTTTAAAACTCTTTGATTATAACGCCTGGAAGTATTGAGCAGAGATAATAAATAAGAGGAGAAAGGGCGGTTGTGAGAATCAGGAGCGGGCACTATTTATGAGATAATTCCCGTGTCTACTGTCTGATAAAAGGATGGAACTATGGTTAGCTGGCGCTATACCTAAGGTTCCTGATGTGAAAGTCAATGTCTGCAATACAATCCTGTTGATTTTCACTCCCAACCCTTGCTCATCTCCTCTTAATACCAATAGTATGAGCTTGCTTCAAATATAGATAGAATAATTATCAAATCAAAATTATTTGCAAAAAAAATATCCTGAACACTTGTTTATTTACAATAATATTATCTATATTTATAGTACCTGATCAAAATTGACAATTTTTAGCATGGTTGCTGAGCTTGAGAAAATATTATACGATGATGGAGGCGGGTTCAGAGCTGCTTTTATCAACGATACCGGTGGTTTATGGCACTTTCATCCGGAGTATGAACTTGTTCTGAATATTAAAAGCAACGGGACACGGATTGTCGGCGATAGTGTTGAATTATTTGACCGGTACGATATGGTCCTTATTTCAGGGAATATTCCTCATTGCTGGAATTACTACAAACAAAATAATACTCTACCTGATAATCATGGTATAATAGTTAATTTTAAACTTGAATCTATTGGCGAAGCATTATTATCACAGCATGAGTTTCATTGTTTCAAAGAACTTCTCGGTGATGCTGACAGAGGGATAGCATTTTCCGTGGAAGATTCCAGAAAAGCTGAAAAATACCTTGTACAGATGATTAATAATAAAGGTATTGATAAGATGATAGATTTTTTCAATATCATTAAGATTTTGTGTTCCTCGGGTAAAAGAGCTTACATTTGTTCAGATAATTATAAACTGGCATTTGATGAAAGAGGAAATAAAAGAATGTCTGATGTTTATACATATATCAGAGAAAATTACTTCAAAGCTATTCCTCTCGAAAAGATCGCTAAGATTGCAAAAATGAGCCCCTTTGCATTCAGCAGGTATTTTAAGAAAAACTGCGGGGCGGGTTTTATTGAGTACCTGAACCGGGTAAGAACAAATAAAGCATGTTATCTTTTGAGGGAAACAGAATACGCGGTGCATGATATAGCTGCGGAATGCGGTTTTGCAAGTATCTCCAATTTCAATAAGCAATTCCGCAAAACCGAAGGGATCTCCCCGCGGGATTTCAGGGCACAATTCAAATAGTTTCCTGCAAAGTTTTATTTATCAATTCTATTAACTTTAACATTTAAAAATATGGCAATGACATTGCTTGAGAAAATACTTTCTGCACACTCAAAATTCGATGTTGTGAAACCGGGAGAAATTGTAGATATTGAAATTGACTCCCGCGTTGCCCGTGATTTTGGAGGCGCCAATGTGGTACGTAATCTAAAAGACTATGGATTAACTGTACACGACCCTGAAAAAACCTTTTTCACATTTGATTGCAATCCTACAGGATCTGATCAGAAATATGCTGTCAACCAACATATTTGTCGTCTCTTTGCGCGGGAAAACGGAATTAAAGTATTTGATATCAATGCAGGGATCGGGACACATATTCTTATCGATGAAGGATATGTTTACCCGGGTTCTACGGCTTTATCAACCGATTCACACGCTAATATTCTGGGTGCAATAGGAGCTTTTGGACAGGGGATGGGTGATATGGATATTGCGGCAGCATGGCATAACGGGAAAGTCTGGTTTAAAATTCCACCTTCAGTAAAAATTAATTTTGAAGGAAAAATACCTGCTAATGTGAGTTCAAAGGACATTGTCCTTAATCTTCTTAAAATATTTGGAGCAAATTCACTTCTTGGTTATTCTATAGAGCTCTATGGCCCGTCTGTTAATGATATGGACCTTGATGACAGGATCACAATATCTTCTATGGCAACTGAAATGGGAGCAATAATTATTCTTTTTCCTCCATCGAAGAGAATAATCGATTATTGTTCGAAGCAGTCGAAAACAAAATTTAAGCCTGTTTTTGCCGATAACGATGCACATTATGAAAAAGTATTCACAATAGATGTTTCTGCTTTTGGACCAATGGTTTCCCGTCCGGGAGCGCCACACGATACAGTTAATATATCAGAAGTTGCCGGAACCAAAATAGATTCTGCATTCATAGGAAGTTGTACAAACGGCAGAATGCGTGACATGAATACGGTTGCAACGATTCTGAAAAACAGGAAAATAGCGCCTGGGGTAGTTCTGAAAATTGTTCCGTCCACTGATGAAATATGGAAACAGTGTCTGGATGAAGGATTAATCGAAATATTTAAAAAGGCCGGCGCGCTTGTTTCCAACGCGGGATGTGCCGGTTGCGCGGCCGGACAGGTAGGACAGAATGGACCGGGTGAAGTAACAATAAGCTCAGGTAACAGAAATTTTCCCGGCAAGCAGGGGAAGGGTAATGTATATCTCGCATCGCCTGAAGTTGTAGCAGCATCAGCCGTTGCCGGATGCATAGCTACTCCGGATAATATTCCTGAAAAGCCATCGTTATTCGCGATACCGGAAAAACCTGTTGAAACTAAAATCAGGAATTTACCACTTAACACCTCACACGAAAAGAAGTCTGTCATTGAAGGAAGAGTCTGGCTTATTCTGAAAGATAATATAGATACTGATATGATTTATCATAACAGGTATCTCGCAATTACCGATATTAAAGAAATGGGCCGGTACACTTTTGATAATCTTAAAGGGTACGAAGACTTTTCTAAAAAAACGAGACAAGGTGATATTATTATTGCCGGCAAAAATTTTGGCTGTGGAAGCTCCAGACAACAGGCAGTAGATTGTTTTGCAGCTCTGGGTATCCAGGCAGTAATTGCAGAGTCGTTTGGAGCTATCTACGAGAGGAATGCCATAAATACAGCATTCCCGATAATCACCTGCAAAGCGCTGACTGAAATAGATCTTAAAAATGGGGACAAGATCAAAGTGAACTTTAAGACCGGGGAAATTGAGAATCTTCAAAACAGAAAAATTACAATGGCAGAACCATTTTCAGATGTTCAATATGAAGTTTACCTGAAAGGTGGGTTACTTGGAAATTAATACACCACAAATTTTCACACATATATAATATTATGAATCCTCAGACATTTGCTGAAAAGATATTCAAAGCACAAGCCGGTACTATAGTTTTTGCCAGGCCCGATATTATTCTTACTCATGACAATACATCAAGTATTTTTAAGACATTTCAAAAAATGAATGGGAGTAAAGTATCTGACCCCGACCAGATGCTTGTTGTGCTCGACCATAATGCTCCTCCTGCCGACGCTAAACTGGCAACTCAATATCAGGAAATCAGGGATATCGTCAGTCAGCAGGGGATTAATAAATTTTATGATGCCGGCAAAGGGATCTGCCACCAGATAATGTCATATCATGCACGACCTGGCATGCTGATTGTTGGAAGTGACAGCCATACATCAACGGCCGGGGCTTTCAATTCCCTGGCAGCAGGAATTGACCGTACCGAATCAGCAGGAATATGGAAAAGAGGAGAGACCTGGTTCCGTGTACCGGAATCAATAAAAATTTCCCTCACCGGCAGGTTAAATGATAATGTATCGGCAAAGGATCTTGCACTCTGGATTATCGGAATGATTGGGTCTGATGGCGCAAACTATATGTCGATCGAGTACCATGGAGAAGGGGTTAAAACCCTTGAAATTTCTGATCGTATGACAATTGCAAACCTTGCATCGGAGATGGGAGCGAAGAATGCAGTTTTTCCTGCAGACGAAGTCCTGAATAAATTTTATGGAGAGAAGACATCCGGGATATGGGCTGATGACGGAGCAAATTATTTTAGTGAAATTCATATTAACCTTGGTGAAATCTTCCCGGTTGTTGCAGCGCCTCATAATGTTGATAATATAAAATCAGTAGCTGAAGTAGCCAGTACTGTTGTTCATGAGGGACTTATAGGTACCTGTACAAACGGGAGAATTGAAGATATGAGAATAGCTGCCGGGATTTTGAAGGGCAAAATTGTTAAGGACAGTTTCCAGCTAAATATCATTCCGGCTTCAAGAAAGATTTTTCTGCAGGCAATTGAAGAAGGATTAATTTCGACTTTTATTCAGGCAGGGGCGAATGTACTCACGCCCTCCTGTGGGCCCTGTCTGGGCACAGGACAGGGCGTACCGGCAAACGGACATACCGTTATTTCCACTGCTAACAGAAATTTTCCCGGAAGGATGGGGAATAAGGCGGCTCAGATTTATCTGGCTTCCCCGGCCACGGTTGCTCATTCCTCGTTGACAGGAGTTATAACTGATCCGCGGATATGCAAAGGCAGAGAAAAATTTCCATATAAAATTTTACAGAGCAGGACTTACGAGATAAAATCAGGTGATAACAGGCGATCTGGATCCGTCTGGAATTATTCAGATGTTGATAACCTTAATACTGATCAGATGTTCGCGGGTAAACATACTTATAATGTATTAAGCACAAATCCTGAGGCTATTGTCCCTCTTCTTTTTGAAGATTTTGATCCCGGGTTCAGTAAAAATGTCCGGAAAGATGATATTATCATTGCCGGAGATAATTTTGGCTGCGGCAGTTCAAGGGAGCATCCTTCAGTAGGGCTTTCATATCTGGGAATTAAAGCCATAATTGTGAAATCGGTTAACAGGATTTTTTATCGTTCTTCAATTAATCAGGGCCTGTTACTTATCGTTCACAGAGAAGCTGTTGAAGCATATAAGAAGGGAGATAAGGTAGATATTGATTTCAGTAAGGGAAAGATAATTGTTGGAGTAGCAACTTTTACATTTGAACCTCTGCCTGATAAACTAAGACAGATTATTGATAAGAAAGGTCTTGTTAACTATATGAAAACTATATGATTAAATTGTCAATCTTTTTATTAGTTGATGTCATTTTCAAATTCAGGTTGTAAAAATTGAAAAAAAATGTATTTTTGCAGCCGTAAAAAGGTTCCGTAGCTCAGTTGGATAGAGCAACAGCCTTCTAAGCTGTGGGTCGAGCGTTCGAGCCGCTCCGGAATCACAAATTTAAACCAGGAGATTAAGACATTGTTTTAATCTCTTTTTTATTTTGGGTTTGAGCATGGATT
>JANYIW010000294.1 GCA_025358645.1 Bacteroidales bacterium | reverse complement strand
GCTGAATAGATTTTGTAATCCTCCTTCACCTCTTTCAGTTTTCAGAATTTCAACAACAAAATCTTTATCATCTAAAACAGGGCTGAAACCTGAGACAATACCTTCTCTTCCTTCAACCCTTTTTGGGACTTCGAAAGTACCAGCCCTGGCTGTTGAAATCTGTGGACAAACAAAGCCGAGAATAGTGGCAAGTTTGCTTTCACCATAAGTAGGTCGGCGCGATTCAAGAATAGGCTTATAAATTACTTTTTCTTTTTTATCCACATACTCTCCAATTTCAAGTCCGGTACAATCTGCTGTAACTCCGCTGTCTGTTTTCATACCAATTCTTGGAGCTAATTCACGTCCGGAAGTGGTTGCGGCAAAAAGTGCAATTTCCGGGTTTCTTGCCTTAATAACTTGTGCAAAAATTGATGAAAATGGAAGTACCAGATATTCTTCAAGCTTATCATTATCAACAAGTATAACTTCATCGGACCCATGTTCAATAAGAGTCTGAGCTAAAGGTTGAACATTTTTTCCTATGACTACTGTCATTACTTTGGTATCATTTCCTAGCTGAAGTGCCAGGTTCCTTGCAGGAGTCAACAATTCGAGTGAAGGTCTTGAAATCTTACCGTTAGTTACCTCAGCCCAGGTGAGAATTCCCCGTGCACCTTCTCTGAAGTCTTTGTCTGGGAAGTCCGGACGTTCGATTTCTTTTTTATCTGCTTTCTCTTTCTTTTCCAATACATTCCCGCCTTTTTTTAAGTTCGAGATCAAACTATCAACTAATGCAGCTTCATTCTGACCTGTTGACATTGTTATCGGCGGACGTTCGCTGATGATATTAATTACTTTTGCGACAATAGTCGGGGAACCGTTAATTCCGATTTTCTCTGTTCCCAGACCTATATCGTCTATTCCATAAGTTGTAATTTTTAAGGTACGGGCTTTGATGGCTCCACTTAATGAAGGTTTCCGGGGAGGTATACCTGTAGGAGTTAATGAGATTACACAGGGGAGGGGTAATTTCAGCATTTGGTAACCACCTTCTATAATCCTTTTTGCAACTACATTGCCGGCACCATCAGGTTTTACACTCTCTACAAAGGTAGCTTGGGGTATGCCTATGTTTTCAGCTACTTGTGAAGGAACATGTGCAGTATCGCCATCGCTGGTTTGTCTTCCGGCTAAAATAATAAAGGGTTCTTTAGAATCTTTGTTAAATCCTAAATGTTTAATCATGGTGGAAATTGCCAAACCAGTAGCATACGTATCACTTCCGGCAAGTTTCCGGTCAGATAACAGGAATGCTTCGTCATAGCCCATTGAAATTGCGGTTCTCAGAGAGGTCTCAAAAGAACCAGGACCCATTGAGCAGACGATTAATCTTGCATCAGGGTATTGTTTTTTGAGTTGCAATCCGGCTTCCATACCAAACTGACAATCAATATTGATTATTGATTTTGCTTTTGTCCGGTCCATCAGTCCATCTTCTCCCATTCTCATTTCGCTGGGAAGAGGCACTTGTTTTATTAAACTTATAATTGTTAGAGCCATTATTACTGTATCTTTTTATGTTACATATTTTGGAATTCAGGGCCATTACCGCCATTCGGTACTACCCAGGTAATACCTTTTCCCGGAGATTTTATATCGCATGTTTTGCAATGCATACAATTTTCGGCATGAATTCTTAGCTCTTTCTGACCGGCTTTGTTGACATGAAGTTCATATACTTCTGACGAACAGTAGAATTGCTCAGGCGCTCCGTATTGTTCAATGTTAACGGCAGCGAAGTTCTCTTTGTCGTTAATATGAAGATGCACAACCTGCTGTTCATCGTGGTATACTCCTGAATGGTAAACATCAGTTGATTTATCAAATGTCAAAATTTTATCGAACTCCAATTTGCCTTTAAAGCGCTCTTTAAAAGGTTTCTTTTTAAGTTCACTCACTTTAAGTGTGGTCTCATAGTCAGCATGAGATCTCAGTCTGCCAAAGAAACCAGCTCCCCCGGTTATTAATTGAGTCCCAAAATGCAATCCTCCGATAATCAGACCTTTAGCGAATCCTTGTCTGAAATTACGAACAGTATACAGTTCTTTATAAATAACGCTGTTATTCATCAGTTTTTCATACTGTTGAAGGCTTTTTTCCGATGTGTCGTTGTTTATCAATGCGTCGGCAGTGGTTTGTGCGGCTAACATTCCGGATCTGATTGCCAGGTGTATGCCTTTTAATGCCGGCATAGCAACCAGCCCGGCGCTATCACCAACGATTAAAGCATTGTCGACAAATAATTTTGGGATAGCATAATGACCTCCTTCAGGGAGAGTCTTGGCCCCATATTCCACCATTTTGCCACCTTTTAAAATCTTAGAAACAAAAGAACTGGTTTTCCATATCTGGAATGCATCATGGACATCGAATGATGGATCCTGGTAATCAAGTCCGACAACCAGACCAACAGCTACTTTATTATCATTTAATCCGTAAATGAATCCTCCGCCAAACTCATCATTATCGAGAGGATAGCCCATGGTGTGATAAATCTGACCTGCTTCAATATTGCGTTCCGGAACTGACCATAATTCCTTACAACCTAATGAGTAAACCTGCTCATTCCTGTCTTTGTTAAGGTTAAACTTTTTAATTAACATTTTGGTCAGACTGCCCCGAGTTCCCTCGGCAAAAATAGTAACCTTTGCTTCAATACCCGTACCGGCCTGGAAGTTTTCTAATTGGTTTCCGAGATGATCCAAACCCGTATCTTTGGTTTTTGCGCCAATTACTTTTCCGTCTTTGTACAAAATTTCATCTACTGCAAAACCTGTATATATCTCAACGCCTTTTTCCTCTGCCTTCTGAGCTAAATATCTGCATATCTGGCCTAATGAGGCGGTATAATTTCCACTATTACTCATGTAGGGCAGGTGAAATGGCAACGCGATAGAGCTCTTTTCAGAAAGTAATATAGTTTTGTCTTTTGTGACTTTAGCGTTGAATGGAATCTCAGATAAATCCACTTCAGGCAACAACTCTTTAAAAACGCCTGGTTTAATTATTGCACCTGATAATATGTGACTGCCGATTGAACGACCTTTTTCTATTAGTAATATTTTTTTGCTCTGACCTCTTTGTTTTAAGATATCAGCCAGATGAATTGAAGCTGCTAAACCGGATGGACCGCCTCCGATTATTAACACATCCGTTGATACGGTATCAATATAACTCATTCTATGACCTCCAGGTTTAAAATTTTCTTAACAATTATTCATTAAACACCATTTCCAATAAATAGTTCTTTCTGATCTGTTCAAATTGAGGGCACAAAATTATTATTATTTATTCAGATTCAAGCAATCAGTTCTATTATATTTAGAAATATCCATATATGTGGATAATACAATTATGTTTGTTAAGTTCTATGATATGATTAAGCTGGAATTTTGTTTTTAACTTATTGTTATTGATTGCCGATAGTAATATATTCTTTACTCAGGTTAATTTAAACCAGTCTGAATAAATGGATTTGTTCATTTCTGAGAATTTGCAGTGAGAGAATTCATTAG
>JANYIW010000267.1 GCA_025358645.1 Bacteroidales bacterium | reverse complement strand
ATTTTAGCCTGGTTACTGTCCCCGGCATGTACAAGTACACGATATCTAAGATCTAAGACAGTGCCTTTCTTCATGACAATATCGGTACCGTTTTCCGGCCAGTACATTGGTGTGGGCGACATGAAGCCATAATCGCGTGTGAACCAGGGTGACGGATACCATGGGTTTGAAGGATGCTGGAAAATCGCCAGCCCTTCAATTGCCTCTCCACGTTTTCCGTAATAATCCATCCATGGGGAATTCTTACCGAAAGTGTCTTTTTCACTTTTCATACCTTCGGCATTTATCATTGTACCACCGTTCTTCACCGATAAGTCAGCTGCCATTCTTACACTGAAAAGAGAATGGTTTGTTTTTCTGATAGTTACATCAATAAGCATCTCCATTTTTATTTCCACATCTATCTGGCTGACAGTTGCTGAAGGTGATGTAATAGTGATTGCTCGAGTGTCTTTAACAGGAGATACTGCACCAGGTCGGCTCCAGATGCATTCATCTGTTATAACTACTGTATCTCCGCCTTGTTTTACTATTTCAGCATTAACAGAGGTAATTCTGCCTCTTTCCAATCCTTCCTGCCAATAGTTACCCCCATTGACAAGGTCGCAACCGAAAAAGAGAGAGCTGTGGTGAGGATATTCTCCATTACGCATAGATGTAACCGAACCACCTGAAACAGGTCCGTTAACGGGATAAAAAAACGGATATTTCTCATCATCAGAAAAGATATAACTGGTGAAATATTTATTATTAATTGTGACATTAATTTTAGAACCAACCCTGGCAGCGGTGATCTTAGCCGCAGATATTGGTATTACAATCAGGAGACCTGCAATAATGAGTGTTGCAAATAAAAGTCTTTTCATTTTATTATGTATAAAGAAATTACATTTTAATATAGTCG
Organism: Bacteroidales bacterium; assembly: GCA_025358645.1. GTDB lineage: Bacteria > Bacteroidota > Bacteroidia > Bacteroidales > VadinHA17 > LD21. The sequence goes on along the minus strand of JANYIW010000267.1, from coordinate 26,176 downwards.
GTTCCGTAAGGAGCACGCTGAGTACGCGAAAGCATTGAATTGGCTTCATTGTCGTTTATAAAGACCTCTTTATCAGGATTCCAGATAAGTTTTCTTCCAAGTTTCATTGCTATATGAGTAATCAGACAAATACTACATGCACGGTGACCTTTCTCAACCGGTGAAATGGGTTCTTTACGCGATTTGATGCAATCCAGCCAGTTTCCATGCTGGTTATCAATTGTATAGAGATGAATTTCATTTTCTTTGATGACAGATGTTAGTATTTTCGGATCACTTGCCTCAAGCGATTTTGAGTTATTTCCTGCTGCAACAGGATCGCTTGGTGATGCTGTATAACCACCACGTGTTACAAATATCCATCCTTCTGTTCCTTCGTACCTTATTCCGTTAGGATATCCGCCGCTGGTAAGCATTGTAATTCCATTCTTATATTCTGCTTTTGCCATAAAATCGCCATGAACATTCCAGAGACCCGACTTCGGGAATTGTGCGACTGCCTCTATGGAGACCGGTCCCGTGAGTTCCGTATCCATACCCCATGCTGCTGAATCGAAATGGTGTTGTCCCCATCCTGTAATCATACCAGCACCGAATTGTTCACAGCGGAGCCATCCCGGGCGATCCGTCATACTATTCTGCGGGTGGACGCGCATTTCGGTATAATACACCTCAGGTGTTGAACCAAGCCAGCCACTGTAATTCAGGCTCTTCGGTACCGGCATTTTTTCGGCTTCAGGACCTGCAGGATCGCCGGGTAAACCGATCTTCACTGTTTCAAGTTTCCCTATTCTTCCGTTTCTTACAAGTTCCGCAGCAATTCTGAATTGAGCCATAGCGCGTTGCTGGGTTCCAACCTGGAGAATGACTTTTTTACGATTTACAACATCTCTCAGCATCTGACCCTCTTTGATTGTAAGTGATGTTGGCTTCTGTACATATATGTCTTTACCGGCAAGCGCAGCTTCTATTGCTGGTTGTGCATGCCAATGATCGGGTGTTGATATGATTACAGCATCGATGCTTTTATCCGCAAGAATTTCACGATAGTCGCCGTAAGTTTTGACATCAACATACCCTGAATTTCCGGTTTTTTTGGTATAGTAGTTTTCGATAAACTGTTTCCCCTTTTCAGCTCTGTTTGAATCGAAGTCAGCCACAGCTACAATCCTTGCGACATCATATTTTAAAGTTTCGGCAAGATCGTGTGTCATGGCAATTCGTCCGAAACCGATCTGCCCGATATTAATTTTTTCACTCGGTGCATTTTTCCCAATCACGCTTGATGGTACAATTGTAGGAAATCCGCTGAATGCAACAGACGACAGGAGCGTTGCTTTTACTGAGGTATCAATAAACTTTCTTCTTGATATTGTCTTAATATCTTTTTTCATCTCTTTGAGATTAAGTATGTAACAATTGATATTTAGTTTATTCAAAAATTGGTATTCATATAAAAGTAAACATTTTTACAGATATTGTAATAAGTTGCATGAAGATAATATAACCGATTGCAAAGCGTATTATGAATAAATATTAATTATTACTATATTTAACATTTGTGTTCCTATCTTAATCCTCTTTGAAATAAAATAACTCGTAAAATATGTTATTACTGGGAATTGATCTGGGAAGCTCTTCAGTTAAAGCTTCGGTAATTGATGGTGAATCAGGCAAATGCCTGGCAACGGCATACTCACCCTCAGATGAAATGAAAATTATTGCTTTGAAACCCGGATGGGCTGAACAGGATACTGAGATCTGGTGGACTAACCTGAAAACAGCAATCGCTGAGTGTACTCAAAAGCTTGGACAAAAGAAAAACAATATCGGCGCTATAGGTATTTCCTATCAGATGCACGGTCTTGTCGCAGTTGATAATAATAATAAGGTATTACGTCCTTCTATAATCTGGTGTGACAGCAGGGCAGTAGGATATGGTGAAAATGCATTAAAATCCTTAGGTCAGGATTACTGTCTTTCTCACCTTCTTAATTCACCCGGAAATTTTACTGCTTCAAAGCTTGCATGGGTTAAGGAAAATGAGCCCGGACTGTTTTCCAAAATACATAAAGTCATGTTGCCGGGTGATTATATCGCGTTAAGACTTACGGGAGAAATTTGTACATCATTTACCGGACTTTCAGAAGGTATTTTCTGGGATTTCTCCCTGAACAAAGTATCAGATAAGCTGATGAATTTTTTTGGTTTTGATTCCGGTCTTTTACCGGAAGCAGCCTCGTCATTCTCAATCAGCGGAAGACTTCTTAAATCGATGGCAAAAGAATTAGGATTGCCGGAGGGAATTCCTGTTTCATACAGAGCAGGCGATCAGCCAAATAATGCTCTTTCACTAAATGTCCTGAATCCGGGTGAAGTTGCTGCTACAGCAGGTACATCGGGTGTTATTTATGGTGTAACTGATAAGAAAAAATATGATAAACTGTCAAGGGTAAATACATTTTTGCATGTAAATCACACTAATTCCCAAACACGTCTGGGCGTGCTTTTGTGCATAAACGGAACAGGTATACTCAATTCGTGGCTGAAGAGAAACATTGGCAACGGCCTGTCGTATAATGATATGAACAATTTGGCTGAAAAAATTTCCCCGGGCTCCGACGGTCTGTACATTTTGCCATTTGGTAACGGATCGGAAAGAATGCTCGGTAATAAGGACCAGGGAGCAAGGATAGCAGGATTAAACTTTAATGTTCATACCAATGCTCATACGTTTAGAGCAGCGCAGGAAGGAATTGCGTTTTCATTCAGGTATGGACTTGATATTATGAAAGAGGTCGGTATTGATCCTCAGGTGATAAGGGCAGGCGAAGCAAATATGTTCCTTAGCAAGGTTTTCCGGGAGGTATTATCAACAATAACCGGAACAGTAATTCATCTGTATAATACTGATGGATCAATTGGTTCCGCAAGAGGAGCCGGCATAGGATGCGGATATTATAAGTCTGAAAAAGAAGCATTTAACGGGCTCATAACTGTTGGTGTTACAGAACCGGACAAATCACGATCCGGTATCTATGAAAATGCATATTTAAAATGGAAAGAATTGGTTTCACAGCTGTAGAAAATTGTTTAATTAAAAATATTCGCTATGATTTACAAAGGAAAAAAAGAGGCATACCCTGGTATAGGGAAGATAGAATACGAGGGTAAAAAATCCAAAAATCCGCTTGCATTCAGATGGTATAATCCGGAAGAAGAAGTGGGTGGAAAACAGATGAAAGATCATCTTCGTTTTGCTGTTGCTTACTGGCACTCCTTCTGTGGCGATGGTTCGGATCCGTTTGGCAATGCTACACGATTCTATCCATGGAAAGATGCATCAAATGATGATAAGACAAAACAACGACTTGATGCCGCATTTGAGTTTATCACCAAATTAGGCGCCGGGTATTATTGTTTTCATGATACTGATATTGTCGGAGATGGTACAGTTTTCGAAATTGAAAAAAGACTCGAAAAGATTGTCCCGGTAATGAAAAAGATGCAGGAGCAGACTGGAGTGAAACTGCTCTGGGGAACTGCAAACCTTTTTTCAAATCCAAGATATATGAATGGCGCTGCAACAAATCCTGACTTTACCGTTGTTGCAAATGCGGCAGTACAATTAAAGAATGCAATTGCTGCAACAGTTGAATTAGGCGGAGAGAATTATGTATTCTGGGGTGGAAGAGAAGGGTATATGAGCCTTCATAATACAAATATGAAAAAGGAGTTGGAACACATGGGTATGATGCTCTCAATGGCACGTGATTATGGCAGAAAAATAGGTTTCGGGGGAACATTTTTAGTTGAACCAAAGCCTATGGAACCTTCAAAACATCAGTATGACTTTGATGTAGCTACAATAATCGGCTTCTTACGTGAGCATGGCCTGGATAAAGATTTCAAGCTTAATATTGAGGTCAACCATGCCACACTTGCCGGACATACTTTCCAACATGAACTTCAGGTCGCAGCAGATGCAGGTCTTCTCGGTAGTATTGATGCCAACAAAGGCGATTATCAGAACGGCTGGGATACCGATGAGTTTCCCACAAATATATATGAGATAACCGAAGCTATGATGGTTATTCTGCAAGCAGGAGGATTTTCAACAGGAGGTATAAATTTCGACGCTAAAATACGTCGAAACTCTACGGATATTGAAGATCTATTCATCGCTCATGTTAGCGGAATGGATACTTTTGCAAGGGCTCTCGTCATTGCTGAAAAGATCCTGAAAAATAGTGACTACCTGAAGATGAGAAAGAAAAGATATGAATCGTTTGATAAGGGAGCGGGGAAAGATTTTGCAAAAGGGAAACTTACACTTGCAAAGTTGAGAGATATTGCTTCAGAGCTTGGAGAACCAGAGACAAGAAGTGGTAAACAGGAGCTCTATGAACAACTGATCAATATGTATCTGGCCTGAGAAGAATTTGAGAATTAACCGCAAAGAACGCTATGATGGTGATCTTTACGGTTAAGTTCTTCACAACAATTATATTCCAGAGGTAATAACTTCAAAAACAGGCGGATTAGCCATTGTCTTTTTAACCTTACACAATTCTGCTACTGAGATTAACGCTGCTTTATATTTATCAGGAAAGTCTGAAGGCAGTTTAATATCAAGTTTGATATTGACAGGTAACCCCGTCTCTTCGTCATATTCAGTATTCTGAATAATTTTTATGTTATCGGTGGGAATTTTCCGATTGTCGCAAAACGATTTTACATATATTCCGGCACATGTACCTATTGAAGCCAGAAAAAGTTCAAAAGGCGAAGGTGCTGAATTTTGACCACCGCTATGAACCGGCTGATCGGTTTTTATAATATGTCCATGTGAATGAGCAGTTACAACTTTGCCTCCATCGAATGTTATTTCCATGATCTATCTTCTCCTTTCAAGCATTAATTCCAAATCTTCTTTTAGCGCTGTTAAATCTTCTTCGTGTTCAACTTCCTGTGATAAAATTTGCAATATAATATTATATGTTACAGGATCGGCGGTTCGGGTGATATCTAATAAATCACTGTAAACACGTATCGCACACTGTTCGCCCTTTATATTCTGATTTAGTATCTCTTCCACATAGGGATCTTCAGGTGAGTCATAACCGCAATTTGTTTTCTTAAACCATTCCTCAGGTGATAAAACAGGAGTACCTCCAAGTTGCACTATTCTTGCTGATATTAATTCAGCATGGCCTAATTCTTCGGTCGAATGAAGGGTTAGTTCTGCTATTACGGCATCTTTCATCGGCCCCTTAACAACTTTGGATCCGATCCAGTACTGGTAATAGGCAAGCCATTCATCAGATAAAGCTCTGTTTAAGAGGTTGATTAATTCATCAACATCCATTTTGACAATTTCTCTTCCTTTTTGTCCCATAGCTAAATTATTTATTGATTTGTAACTATTTTTTATACTCTGCCATTGAAAATTTGTATTAGTCAAAATTATAAATTATTTGTTTATAAATTGCAGAGATAACCAGCTTAGAAAAAAAACATAAGCCCGGGCCTCAATGAAAACCCTTTAGGTGGAATAAGACACGAGGGTGAAGAACAATTCACGCCACAAGGTTTGGATCCCACAGACACTTAATGTGATGAAGGCGGACTATAAGTCGTATTAAAGGCAAAAGTAAAATGGCAAAAGCGGGTAGGCAGGGGTATGTCCTGACGTGAAAGACTAAATTTTGTAAGTGGCTGATATTTAATAATATAAAAATTAGAAGGGGAGTAAAATTAGGTTTTTAGAAAACCAAACATTATATTTGTGTTAAACCCGGCACCAAAAAAATAGTAATTAGAGGTGCCCTAAAGCCCAAACTAGGATTTGCATAATCGTTGCTTAAATGCTATTAAACGGTAATCCTGAAAAAGAATTGCTCAAACTTGATGTTAACATTGATAAGCGGTTATTAGAACTACTTTTCAAGTTATACTACTCAAGGCTATGTGCTTATGCAACCACGTTCATAAAAGTGCCTGATCTTGCTGAAGAAATAGTGCAGGAAACCTTTATTAAATTGTGGGAAAACAGAGCTTCTATTAAGGTTAATGTTTCCTTTAAAGCTTATATTTTCAAAAGTGTTCATAATAACTGTATTAATTATTTAAAAAGGAGCAATGTTATAAAACTTCAGTCAAAACAAATGGTTGATGATCTTTTATACCATAATGATTTGACGCTACAGAATTTCAGTTCCGATATAATTGATAATCTGGTCTCTGAAGAGCTGGAATCCAGACTCAAAAATGCTCTCAATGAATTGCCGGCTCAGTCCAGGAACATATTTATAATGAACCGCTTTGATCAACTCACTTATAGCGAAATTGCAAAAAAGTTAGATATATCAGTCAATACTGTAAAAACTCAAATGAAACGGGCTATTAAAAAATTGCGTGTAATATTTGACCAGATATAATTACTTTCTTTAACAGGAAGTCACTATCATCCGGAAGCAAGTTATTCTTTTTTTTTTTCAAAAGGATTCTTTTTTAAAAAATTTCTGTCACCCTGTATCGCCTGTCTTTTTGTCTTAAGGATAATTAAAGTAAATTATTGTATTAAGAGATCTGTTCGGTTTATTCTGGTAAAGTAATTACTGAAAAATTGTAAAAGTGAAGCAGCCTTTAAAAATGGATCATTTATCTGACGAATATCTTTTACGATCCTTAAATGGAAATTTGAATAAAGATGAAATCAGAGAATTACAGGAATGGGTTAATTCCTCTGCCGAGAATTTATTAGAATTTGAAGCTTATTGTAAAATCTGGCTTGGTACTGCTATTCATCTTACTAACAGTAAGTTTGATACACAGACTGCATGGGATAAAATTTCAAAACAGATCCTTAATAACGACGCAGATAAAGGGTTAGTTGATAATAAACTGAATAACAGACGATTACGTAAAAGTTTTGAAATTGCTGCAATGTTTATTTTGTTTTTTTCCTTAGGATTTGCTGCTTCATTGTTAGTTAATTCACAAAAAAACAATCAATCTCCTAATAAATCGTGTGAAATTATAACTCCACAGGGATCCAAATCACAAGTTTCTCTTCCTGATGGAAGTACAGCTTGGCTAAATGCAGGCAGCAAGTTATCTTATAAAAGCGATTTTAACAATACCGAAAGGATTGTTAACCTTGAAGGTGAAGCATATTTTAAGGTAAAATCTAATAAAGAAAAGCCGTTCGTGGTACAAACTACTTATCTTAAAGTTAAAGCCTACGGGACTGTTTTTAATGTTAAAGCGTATCCTGAAGAAAAAACAATTGAAGCAACACTTGTTGAAGGGATTGTTGAGATAGTAACTGAAGATAAAACCAAATCGGATAAAACATATTCATATACCCTTAACCCTAAACAAAACATAATTTATCACATTGATTCAGGTTTAAGTGAATTGCCGGCTGAGATAACGGCTAACAATAAAGATGTTGGGGTGAAAAAGACTGAAGTTGTGGGAAAAATGGTTCAGGTGATAAGCAATATAAAACCTGAATTATATACTTCCTGGAAAGATGAGAACTGGATAGTTGAAGGTATTTCACTTAATGATTTAGCAATTCTGATGGAACGAAGGTATAATACTAAAATAACAATTCAGGATGATGCCCTTAAGTTGTACAAATTTACCGGAACAATCAAAAATGAAACACTTGAACAGGTTTTAGTCATACTCAGTTTAACCACACCTCTTGAGTACCAGGTTGGTAAAGGCAGTGTAAAATGGCTGCTGAATACAAAGCTTGAAAAAAATTATTCAAGAATATTAAGAAGATAGATTCAGATATTTAAAATTAAATTAATCGTAAAATTTCAGCTATGGGAAAAAATGCAGATTAAAAAACCGGGACAAATGGTGCCCCGGCAAGTTTAATAAGATAATCTTCGCGAGAGAATATCTAAATAAATATAATTAAACCTTTACAAAACTATGAAAAAAAAACAAGAAGGAATTTGTTTTATTAATAATAGAACATTCCGAAAACTACTACTAATTATGAAATTGTCATTTTTAATTGTTTTTCTTACCATCGTGCAGGTCTCAGGATCAGTTTATTCTCAAAATGCACGGTTAAGTCTCTCCGTTGAGAACAAATCAATGAGAGAAGTATTTAAACTCATTGAGCAGGAAAGTAATTTCAGGTTTTTCTATAATGATGAGTTTAATGAACTGAATAAAAATGTAAGTGTGGATTTCAATGACATGAAGATAGGTGATATTCTGGTTTCAATTCTTGACAATTCAGAGGTTACCTACAAAATCCTTGAAAACAATGTTATTGTAATCACTCCTTTGTCAGATCCGCTACCCCAGCCTGTGACTGTAAATGGAAAAATAACCGATGCAGCTACAGGTGAGCCTCTTATTGGTGTTAATATAATCGTCGAGGGTACTGTTTTAGGTGTTACTTCAGGGGTGAATGGTAATTACAGTATAAATGTAAAAGGACCGGAATCAGTTCTGGTGTTCTCTTTTATAGGTATGACATCGCAGAGGATTCCTGTCGGCCGCCAGCAAGTAATAAATGTAAGTTTAAAGTCTGATTTAGCTATGCTTGATGAGGTTGTTGTTGTAGGGTATGGGTCTCAAAGAAAGAAGGATGTTACCGGAGCAGTTGCTGTCATTTCTTCAAAAGAACTGGAATCCAGGCCTAGTACTCAATTCGGTAATTCACTTGAAGGAAAAGCTGCAGGTATCCAGGTTATCAGGTCTTCAGGCCAGCCTCAGGCAGGTTTTTCCATCAAAATCCGTGGTACATCATCCATTACATCAGGTAGTGATCCATTATATATAGTTGACGGTGTTCAAACTTATAGTGTAATTGAAATTAATCCGGCTGATATAGAGAGCTTTACTGTTCTGAAGGATGCTTCATCTGCTGCTATTTATGGAAGCAGTGGTGCTAATGGTGTGGTATTGATTACCACCAAACGTGGCAGTAATCAAAAAACTCAGGTCAATTTCAGTTCTTCAATGATGACATCTCAGGCATGGAAGCGAATGGCTGTTTTGAATAGTACACAATTTAAGGACCTTGCACTGGAACTGGGACTTCCATCAATCGACTGGAGTTTGTATAATGCAAATACAAACTGGCAGAATCTGGTTTTCAGAAATGCAGTTACCCAAAATTATCAACTTTCGGTAACAGGGGGTAATGAGAAAACTGATTTTTATTTATCAGGATCGGTAATCGACCAGAATGGAATAGTTTTGAATAACAGTCTTAAAAGGGCTACATTTAAAATCAATCTGGATCACAAAGTAAGTGATATTTTTAAGATAGGTACCAGTCTTTCATATGACAAATGGGATGATGTGGCTGTGTCGGAAAACAGCAGAAACGGAGTTATCACAAGATTACTGACAGCTGTTCCCATAATCGGAGTATGGGATACTCAGGATCCTACCCAATATGCACTGAATCCTTTTCTTCCTGACCTGGAAAACCCGGTTTCGACAGTTTACCAACCCGAAGTATTGTACGCAAATAACAGGTTTCATGGTAATACTTATGGCGAAATAAATATCTTACCTGTATTGAAATTCAAAAGCCTTCTTGGTTTTGAACATAGTAACGGCATATATACTTCATTCCAGAATCCCACACAGACAAGTTATGGTCGTTCCATGGATGGTCTGGCAGGTGAGAGTGATAATGAATACAATTATTGGGTTTCTGAAAATACACTGAACTACACTCAAAAAATCGGTGAACATAATTTTAATTTATTAGTCGGGTTTATTGCATCCAGAGAAAATAGCCGTTCTGTAAGTATTGGTTCTCATGGTTTTGGAAGTAGCACAGCCATAACAACTGTTACAGCCGGTACCGTCCAGAATGTCCCATCTGTGTCAATTTATGATAAATCACATGCAGCATTTATTGGTAGATTGAACTATACTTACAAAGACAAATATTTACTTACATCAAATTTCAGGGCAGATGGATCCGGTCAGTTTTCTTCAGTGAACAGGTGGGGCTATTTCCCTTCGTTCTCAGCAGGCTGGCGTATTTCAAATGAAAGTTTCTTTGAGAATGTGCAAGGTATAAATGACCTGAAACTGCGTGCAGGTTGGGGATTGGTGGGTAATGACCGGTCCGACCCTTATGCCTGGTATGGTTTGGTAAATCCTGCAACCTATGTTATTGGAGGCAGTTTAGTAAATGCGTATGTTCCGGCAACACTTGAGAATTCCGCATTGCGTTGGGAGAAGACGGGCCAGTTCAATATCGGGCTGGATATGGCAATTCTGAAAAGCAGAATTACAATAAGTACGGATTATTATAATAAAAAGACGACAAATCTTTTATTGTACGTCCCTGTTCCTGCAAGTGTGGGGATACCTGGGAATGTTGCGTTGCAAAATGCCGGAAGTCTGGATAATAAAGGTTTTGAATTTCAGATCAGTACTAAAAATATTTTAAAAACCGACTTTACCTGGAATACAGATTTCAATATTAATTTCAATAAAGGCAAAGTACTGGATATTGTAGGTACTGTAATTCATTCAGGAGCGATTAATCCCGCAGGTACAACCTATAATCTTTCGTATGTTAAGGCAGGTTTGCCTTTGGGCACCTTCTTTGGTTATATATCTGATGGTGTAGAGCCAGCTACCGGGATGATGAAGTATAGAGATCTTGATTCCAATGGTGTAATAAATGATTTGGATAAAACCGTAATAGGCAATGCAAATCCTAAATTTACCTATGGTCTGACCAACTCATTTACATATAAGGATTTCACTCTCGATATTTTTCTTCAGGGAGTACAGGGCAATGACATATTCAACGCCACCAAAATACTTTCTGAATCCATGAGACTTGGAATGAACCAGTCAGCTACTGTAGTGAACAGGTGGAAAGCCCCGGGTGATATTGCATCTATTCCTGTAGCTATTAAAGATAATGTGTCTAACTCAGAAATTTCCTCCAGATATATTGAGGACGGTTCTTATCTGCGGCTTAAATCAGTGACATTGGGCTATAACTTACCAAAAGCACTTCTTGAAAAGCTTAAGATAAGCCGGTTTTTGTTATATATAACATCAGAGAACCTGCTTACTTTTACGAAATATTCAGGATTTGATCCTGAGGTGAGTGCGTTTAGTTCTTCTTCCAGAGATAATACAAGCAAAAATACAGCACCTGGTGTCGATTTCGGAACATATCCCCAATCGCGGGACTTTATTTTCGGATTGAATGTCACTTTCTAATTATTAAAATTTAATATCTGAAAAATGAAAAAGAATTCATTATATCGTATTTTGATGTTGATATTACTATCAACTTTGATGTTTTCCTGTCAGAAATTTCTGAATGATGCTCCTAAGTCGAGTCTGACATCCGGAAATGCTTATAAATCGGCAAGTGATATTGAAAATGCACTTGTAGGTTGTTATAATATCTTTTACACCGATTATTACATCTGGGAAAACGTAATGCTCAGCGATAATCGATCAGACAATGCCTACCCTGGCGGTGGTGGAGAAGAGACATTTATCGTTATAGATCAGTTTTCTGTTCCTCCAAGCAATAGCCATGATTACCAGATGTGGTGGGGCCAGCCATATCAGGGTATTGCAAGAAGTAATATTTTACTGGAAAAAATTAATTCAGTATCGGATCCCAAACTGGATCTTAATAACCGCCGTAAGCAAATTATTGGTGAAGCAAGTTTCCTGAGAGCTTTCAACTATTATCAGTTGGTAAAATTGTTTGGTGGAGTTCCTCTTGAATTGCAATCTAATACTGCTGATCCTGCTGTCACAAGAAAAGCACGTGCTACTGAAACTGAAGTATATGATCAAATTGTAAAAGACCTGCAAACAGCTCTCGATAATCTTCCTGATTCCTATGGTGAAGCTTCAATTGATAAAGTACGTGCAACAAAAGGTGCCGCTAATGCCTTTATGGCAAAAATATGGGCACAAAGAAGCGACAGAGATTACATAAAAGTACTTGCATATTGTAATGCGGTTCTTGAAAGCCCTGCAGGATATAAATTAGACCCAAGTTATTCTAAATTATTTGACGGAAGCGATTATCTCAATTCTGAAGCTATATTGGTAATTCCATATATTGAAGGTAGTTCAGCATCAAACTGGGGGGTTGAATTATTTCTTGCACCTGAAGATGGCTGGCAAAAATATTGTGTCCCTTCAAAAAATTTAGTGGCGGCTTATACTAATGAAGGCGACAGAATAAGAATGAAAAGCAATATTATTTTTTACAAAAAACTTTCCTGGGCCGATCAGAACTGGAGTCCATGTGGAGAAGCTGCGGATTCTGTTCCTTTCAATTATAAGCAAAAGCATCCGAACGGCTGGGCAAGTGGCGATTATTATTATTTATTACGTCTGGGCGATATTCTTACATTGAAAGCAGAAGCTCAGAATGAATTAAATGATTTATCCGGGGCAAAAGCCACGCTTAATCTGATACGCAGCAGGGTAGAACTTCCGGATGTAGTCGCTGCAGACAAAGATGCCATGAAACTTAAAATCCTGCACGAAAGAAGACTCGAACTTGCATTTGAGGCACAACGTTGGGATGACCTGGTACGGGCCGGAGTTGCCACTACTGTCATGGCAGCATTAAATGAATACAAGTATCCCTGCAACGACGCAGTTTCGGGTGCCCCTGTAAAAATCATTTACAATTGCGATCAAAACCATTGGCTGATGCCTATACCACAGGCGGAGAGGGATGCTAATCCTAATCTGACGCAGAATCCGGGTTATAATTAACCTTCAGTTTATATCTTCCCTCCTTCAACATAAGATGGAGGGAAGATTTTTTCTAAATATTGCTAAAGAACTTTATAATGTCATTAACCAGATACAAATTATTAATTATATTCATAATTTTTGTTTCTTTTGGCTGCAGCAAAAATTTGAAAAGCCAGAATCAGCCAACCTTACAATCTCATGGTATTATTCCCTTACCAAAAAGCGTGGAGTTTTTAGCTGGCAAGCTAATCATTGACAAAAATGCCATATTTTTAAGAGAGGATAAATTTGGTTATGCAAACAAAATTATTGATGATGCACTAAGCATGGCATTGAGTGAAGAAATTAACAGTGGTACCGATACAATCGGCAAAGTAACAATCAGATATGTTATAGAAACTTCCCTTGCTGAGGAAGGGTATGAAATTAAAATATCGGAGAAAGGCATCAAACTCCTTGTCAAAACAACAAAGGGTGCCTTTTATGCGGCGCAAACGCTGAGCCAGATGATGTGGAAAATAGCTGGCGGAGTGAAAAAATCTTCGATCGAAATGAGATCTGTAAACATAACTGACGAACCAAAATACAGTTGGCGGGGATTTCATCTTGATGTAGCCAGACATTTTTTCACTAAAGAATACATAATGCAGACTATTGACTGGTTATCATATTATAAGATCAATAAATTACATCTCCATTTAACTGATGATCAGGGCTGGCGAATCGAGATTACTCAATTCCCTTTACTTACAGAAATAGGTGCATGGAGAACATTTAATGATCAGGATTCGACATGTATGGCAAAAGCTATGACAAATTCAAAGTATCGGATTGATAGCCGGTTTATAAAAAGTATTAACGGTAAAACAGTCTATGGAGGGTACTACACTAAGCAGGATATCAGGGATATTGTTGAATATGCAGGAGAACATTTCATTGATGTCATACCTGAAATCGACATGCCGGGACATATGTCAGCAGCTATTAAAGCATATCCGTTCCTTTCATGCACAGATTCATTAGGATGGGGCAAAGAGTTTTCATACCCGGTTTGTCCATGTAACAATAATGTTATGAATTTCTGTTACAGGGTGTGGGATGAAATTATTGAACTTTTTCCTTACCATGTAGTGCATATCGGTTCTGATGAGGTTGAAAAGAATACATGGGCAACATCCTTGGATTGCCAGAATTTTATGGTGCAAAATAATTTACACTCCCTGAATGAAATTCAAAACTATTTCGTTAATAAAATGCAGCATTATCTGGAATCAAAAGGTAAAACAGTGGTTGCGTGGGATGATGTGATTGACGGGAAGGTTGATAATAACCTTATTCTTTTGTACTGGCGCGACTGGGTAAAAGATTCTCCGGATAGATGTGCAAGCAATGGGAATAGCATAATTCTTACTCCATGGTCACCCTTTTATATCAGCAATGACCACACCGATAAAACTTTGCAAGGCCTTTATGAATATGATCCTGAAGTTGTTTTATCCTCAAATGTTGTAGAAAAAGTTATTGGTTTGCAAAGTTGTGTATGGTCTGAAGAGATCCCATCCGAAGAAATGTTTGAATACCTTGTTTATCCGAGAATGCAAGCTCTTTCCGAAGTTGAGTGGGCGGCTGGTAAAGATTGGAATTCTTTTAAAATAAGACTTGAATCACACCTCAGATTAATGAATACCAGACAAATAAAGTACAGGAAACCGGACTGGGCCAGATGAATTTAGCTCTTAACCATGTCATTTAATCTTGTAGTGATCATTAAGGATCATACTGAATAATTTTCCAGGCAAGATATATTTTAATAACACAGCCAGTTTTTGTTCAAATGATGCTATGATGTATCTCTGACGCGGATTTTTGCAACCGACAATACTGACAAGCTTATTAGCGAGAACTTGCGGTCCCCATCCATTGGCTTCATCTTTCTCAATTATTGCCAGAGTCTTTAAATATTGTTCATGATAAGGATCATTAGCATTGGTTGGAGCCAGAAAATTCCTCCTGTTGGCAGAGTTATTTGTATGAAAATCGCCAGGGTTAATGAGTACAATTTTTATATTAAACTGGCTGACTTCCATCCTGAGAGCCTCACTGAAACCTTCGATGGCAAATTTACCAGCAGAGTAAAATGCCTGGAAAGGCAATCCCATCAGACCTCCTATGGAACTGAAGTTGAAAATCGTACCACCACCCTGGTTCCTCATTATAGGCAAGACTTCTCTGGTAAGATTAACCATTCCAAAGAAATTGGTATCCATCTGGAGTTTTATGTTTTCAAAAAGTGAAGTTTCTATCGGGCCTCCGGTATGCATTCCGGCATTATTTATGAGGACATCAATTCTTCCCTCTTTTTCGTAAATGGTAAGTACAGCCTTCCGGATTGAATCACTATCAGTGAGATCGAGTTTTAATCCGGTTATAGCAGAACTGATTTCAACATCTCTTCTGACTGTACCATATACTTTATGTCCTTCAGCAGCCAGGAGTTCTGCAGTTTGTTTACCAAAACCTGATGAGATTCCTGTTATGAGAACTACTTTTTTCATTATTGTATTTGATTGATTAACAGCAAAATACTCTCTCTGACTGATCTTTGTTGTCCCATCCCAATTCCTTTACTTCGCTTAACCAAAGTGAATGCGAAGAAGTGGAGCAGGTTCATACTCACAATAAAGCCCCATTTAGGTTTTTTTTGGATTGTATCAGATTAGGATACCCAGGGTTCTTGCCGCCTGGGCAATCTTATCAATTGAAATTTCTACCTGTTCCTTTGTATGAGTTGCCATAAGAGAATATCTGATAAGGCTATCCTCTTTGGGTACTGCAGGCGATACTACAGGATTTACAAAAACTCCTTCAGCGAGCAGTATCTGGGTTAATTGTAAAGCTTTAATGTCGTCTCTTATAAAAAGAGGTATAATTGGTGTTTCAGATTTGCCAGTATCAAAACCTGCTGCTTTAAATCCACTGAGAGCTAATGCGGTCAGGTCCCACAAATGCTTGATCCTCTCAGGTTCATTTTCCATAATTTCAATAGATGCAAGCACAGAAGCTGTTGAGGCAGGAGTCATGCTGGCACTGAAGATCAGGGATCTGGAATTATGTTTTATGTAATTGATTACTTCTTTATCAGCGGCAATAAAACCTCCGAGGGAAGCAAATGATTTTGAAAAAGTGCCCATTATGAGGTCGACTTTATCTGTCAGACCAAAGTGGGAAGCGGTTCCTGATCCATTTTTTCCCAGAACACCTAATGAATGAGCGTCATCGACCATAATTGATGCGCCATAATGCTCAGCCAGTTTAACTACTTCAGGCAAATTAATTATATCACCTTCCATTGAAAAAACACCATCAACTACTATAAGCTTGATACGGTCTTTATGGCAAAATTTTAATTTACTCTTAAGTGCATCCATATCATTATGGGCAAACTTAAGAACTTTTGAAAACGAGAGCCTGCTGCCTTCAATTATTGAAGCATGATCAAGCTCATCCAGGAGGAGATAATCGTGACGACCGGCGAGTATTGATACAACTCCAAGATTCACCTGGAAACCGGTACTATAACACAATGCACCCTCTTTATTAACAAGCCTGGCAAGTTTCTCTTCAAGTTGAATATGGATATCGAGTGTTCCGTTTAAAAAACGGGAACCGGCACAACCTGTCCCATATTTGTCAATAGCAGCTTTTGCAGCTTCTTTAACTTTTGGGTGATTTGTCAACCCCAGGTAACTGTTCGAACCGAACATAAGAACCTTTTTGCCGTTTATGATTACAACTGTATCCTGTTCGGATTCTATTGCCCTGAAATAGGGATAGATGCCAGCCTGCATTGCTTTCTGCGGGGCATCATAGCTTGAAAGTTTGTCTCGTAAAATTCCCACTATGTAGCTTAAATGATGTTAAAATAGAGTCCAAATTTAATAAAAAAAGAATAAATCAGAAGAAAAGCTACTCTTTTGAGTTAATAAATTATTAAAAACACCTGCATATACCTGATAAATGTTACTGGAGTGCATACTCGGTTCAAACACCAACTCATGCAATTCTTATTAATTTTTAATTTGACAAAATAATTTGACATTATTTGGAAAGCTCGGATTTGAAATTTACTTTTGTTCGCGAAATCAATTTTGAGAATTTAATGGACGGTGACCCGGCGAATATTTTAATCTTAACCCTGATCTAGGAGGATAACCGGTACTGTTGGTCACATCCTTCTTTGTCAGTAAAAGCAAGGAGGTGACAATGACATCACTCACAACGTTTTATTTAAGCGGAATAATCGGTAAAGTAGCTTTTGGTGTCGATGGTGACGCTATTGGTACAATCAAAGATCTTCTTCTTTACACTATGCCTTCGGGAAACAGTGACCCAAACCAACAACTTGTAACAGGAGTACGGTTAAAAATACAAAAGCAAATCAGGTTTTATTCCTTTAAAAGTTTTATTGTTACAAAAGCAAGAGAAGTGCTTAATGTTACCTGTACAGCCCTGGTTGAGCTTGGTGCAGAGGAAATCAATAATGGTCTTCTGCTTGTCGAAAATATTCTCGACAAACAAATAGTGGATATGAATGGCCGCAAGCTGGTCAGGGTTAATGACGTGAGGCTTGCAATGCTGCCAACCGGTACATTCGCCATTGCTGTAGATATAGGGATTGAAGGTCTCTTGCGCAGAATTGGAATCGCATCACCGATAAAGCGAATACTTTCCATTTTTAAAATAAATATACCCGCTAAATTTATCCTCTGGGATGATGTTCAGGCTATAGACCATTCAAATCTTAATATCAGACTTTCAAAAAGTTATGCAAAACTTCATACTCTTCACCCATCGGATATCGCTGATATCCTTGAAGATATGGGTAAGAAATCGAGCATGTCAGTATTTGCTTCCCTCGACGAAGAACAAGCTGCTGATGTTCTTGAAGAACTTGAGACCGATGCTCAGATACATATTCTTGAAAACCTTCCTGTAAACAAAGCCGCAGATGTGCTTGAAAAGATGCCTGCCGACGAGGTCGCTGATATACTCGATGAGCTCGGAGACGAGAAAGCCGAAATATTGTTGAAGGAGATGGACAAGGAGTCTTCTCAGGAGGTAAGGGAACTTCTTGAATATGATGATGACAGGGTGGGAAGTATTATGACAACTGATTTTCTTTCTTTCAGTTCGACTACGACGGTAGCAGAAGTCCTTGTTGAATTGAGAGCCAAAAAACCCGAGTCCGCAGAACTTTATAATATGTTTGTTGTAGAATCAAACGATGAGTTAATCGGAACATTTAATTTGCGCGATCTTGTGGTTTCAGAACCGAATGTGAGTGTCAGTGGCATAATGAAGTCAGGACCTATTTACCTATTCGATGAGCAGAAAGTAGGTGCAATTGCACGGATAGTCTCCAAATACAATCTACTGGCTGTCCCGGTCGTTGATCAGAATTATCAGTTACAGGGTATGGTTGTTATTGACGACGTTATTGAAGATCTGATTCGTAAACGGAGGACAAATAAGAGATAAATGTCGGAGTCAGGGTTCAGTATAAAAAAACTTCTTAAGCAGCTTGCAATCTTTTTTGCAATACTTGGGCCGGGGATTATCACCGGGAGTGTCGACAATGACGCTGGAGGGATCACGACTTACTCAGTAGCCGGAGCAATATATGGTTATGGGCTTATCTGGACTCTTATTCCATCTTTTGTAGTTCTTCTGATCATTCAGGAGATGAATGCAAGGATGGGAATTGTTACAGGGAAAGGTCTTGCTGATCTGATCCGCGAAAATGCCGGAGTGAAAGTGACTTTTTTCATATTTATTGGGCTACTATTCGCTGATATTGGAAACACAACCACGGAATTTGCCGGAGTAGCAGGTAGTATGGAGGTATTTGGAATATCCAAATATATTTCTGTACCGGTTGCAGCATTTATGGTCTGGATACTGGTAGTAAAAGGAAACTACAAGATTGCCGAACGTATTTTCCTGATATTCAGTGTGTCGCTGTTAACTTATGTTATCTCGGCGATGATGGGCAAACCTCACTGGGCTGAAATAGGCTCTTCTATTATTCATCCTAAGATGGATGTAAGCACTAAGGGTATCGCCATGGTGATTGGAATAATCGGAACCACTATAGCTCCATGGATGCAATTTTATATGCAGTCTTCAGTAATTGAAAAAGGGCTGAAGATGAAAAATTATACTTATACATTAATTGATATCGTCGTTGGATGTGTAGCAACGGTTGTTGTTGCATTTTTTATTATTGTTGCATGTGCATCAACACTTCATGTAAACGGTATTCAAATTGAAGAAGCAAAGGATGCAGCCCTGGCTCTCAAACCGCTAGCCGGCAATCTGGCTTCGCAGGTATTTGCTTTTGGATTATTTATCGCTTCTATTTTCTCTGCCACAATTCTTCCTCTTGCAACTGCTTTTTATGTATGTGAAGCTTTTGGCTTTGAAGCAGGTATTGATAAAAAATGGAATGATGCAAAAGAGTTTTACACTTTATACACGGGTATCCTTGTTGTTGCCGCCATTATAATACTGTTGCCCAATGCTCCCCTGATACAGATTTCTTTATGGTCACAGGTTTTAAACGGGTTGCTTCTTCCAGTCGTCCTAGTATGCATGATAATTCTTGTTAATAACAAAAAGATTATGGGAGTACACGTTAACAAACCTATTACTAATTTCATAGGTTGGACAGCAATTGTAATATTGATAGGTCTTTCAATAACCCTTCTTATACTTCCTTTTTTTAAAAGGTAATGTGTAATTTTTTAAATTAAAGACTTTTTTCCGGATCATTTTTTATAAGTTTGATCATTCAGATTACGGTTCCGGGAGTAAGTTATTATGAGAATTTGAAAATGGGTTTAATATAAGATTCATGGGGAAGGGCTATTTTGATTCAAATAATTACAATACTCCTGAAAAGGAGACTCTCTCGGTTATAGAAAAAATTCGACTTGATAACAGAATATACTTTACATTTAAATTTGCTTCAGTGGTGCTACGCACCAGGCAAGAAGCTATCCGGAAAGGGTATGATACAAAAGCCTGGACTGATTCGTCGATTGAAATTCTAAGGTTTATCGAAAAGACAGGAGGAATATTTCATATAACCGGTATGGAAAACATAACAAAATCACCAGGTCCTGTGCTTTTCATCAGTAATCACATGAGCACTCTTGAAACGATGATCTTACCGTCAATAATTGGCCCGCATAAGGAGCTCACCTTTGTTGTCAAGGAAAGTCTGGTGAAACATCCGCTCTTCGGCGCAGTTATGAGGTCGAGAAATCCCATTGTAGTTGGGAGAACTGACCCCCGGAATGATCTTGAAGCTGTTATGAATGGTGGAGTCGATTTGTTAGAGAAGGGGATATCAATAATCATTTTCCCTCAGAGTACACGAAGCGTTGAATTCAAACCTGAAGAATTCAATTCTCTTGGTGTGAAACTGGCAAAGAAAGCAGGTGTTGAAGTCGTCCCTATTGCGTTAAAAACAGATTTCTGGGGTAATGGTAAGTTGATTAAGGAGCTGGGCCCTATTGACCATCATAAACACATCCATATTAAATTTGGGGAACCGATGCAGATAACAGGCAACGGGAAAATGGATAATCAAAAAATAATAGATTTTATTAAATCTTCATTAGGGGAATGGAAGTAGGAATTGCTGAATATATTAATCTTATCATAACTAATGAGTGACTAGAGTTTGGAGTGACTAACTTGCCTACCGGCAGGCAGGAATGCCTAAAGTTAAAATTAACAGTTTAGATTCTTCAATAATCAGCGATTATATTTAATGATTGTGAGACAGATAATAAATAATTTCCGTATAGTTAGAAATTTTAAGTGTAAACCTTACATTTAAATTAATTTTTATTAGATTTGTTAAATAAATAGTTCATAATACGGAAAAAAATTTCTTTTAATCTGATCTATTTGCCTGAATCAACAAATATTTATTTTTTTCATATAACCGATGTATTAATAATAACAAAAACCAATTATTATGGCAACATTAGACTGGATTATCCTGATCATGTTTTTCTCATGTCTTGTAGGGATCGTACTCTGGGTAATCAGGCACAAAAAGGACAATACAAGTGATTATTTTCTTTCTGGCCGCAGTGAAACATGGCTGGCCGTGGGAGCTGCAATTTTTGCAGCAAACATTGGTTCTGAACATCTGGTAGGTCTTTCAGGTGCTGGCGCAGAGAGCGGAATGGCTATGGCTCACTGGGAGATGCATGGTTGGATGATATTAGTTCTGGGTTGGGTATTTGTACCTTTTTATGCACATAGTAAGGTTTTTACTATGCCTGAGTTTCTATCGAAACGCTATAACAAGAACACAAGTTCCACACTTTCTATTATTACTCTCGTTAGTTATGTTTTAACAAAAGTTTCAGTCACAGCCTTTACGGGTGGTATTTTCCTTCAATCAGTAATTGGTATCGATTTCTGGTATGGAGCCATTGGCCTCGTACTGTTAACAGGTATCTTTACTGTCCTTGGCGGCATGAAAGGCATAATGACTATTTCAGTCATACAGGCGCCAATTCTTATTATAGGCGCTTTCACAATTCTGATCTTAGCTCTTATAAAAGTTGGTGATGGCGGTATAATCAATGGCTGGCATGAAGTTGTAAAATATGCGAGTAGCAATGGCATGACCAACATGCATCTTGTTCATCCAAAGGGTGATATGTGGTATGATAAATTCCCGGGGGTAAGTGTCTTTTTTGGTGCAGCAATTATTGGCTTCTGGTACTGGTGTACTGATCAGCATATTGTACAGAGAGCATTGGCGGCAAAAGATCTGAATAATGCCCGTAAGGGAGCCATTTTTGCAGGCTTTCTTAAAATTCTCCCGGTATTCATATTCTTAATTCCTGGTATAGTAGCTGCTGCTTTACGCGCTAAAGGAGTTCTCATTTTCACCGACAATAACGAAGCTTATGGTAGTCTGGTGAGTAAATTGCTACCCGTTGGGGTTAAAGGAATAGTTGTTGTTGGTTTTATTGCAGCGCTTATGACTTCACTGGCTGCACATTTTAATTCCTCAGCAACCTTATTTACTATAGATTTCTATAAAAACTACCGGCCCTTGGCTAGTGAACATCGCCTGGTTGTAGTTGGACGTATTGCAACAATTACCGTAGTTGTATTGGGTCTAATCTGGATCCCTATTATGAAAAGTATCGGTTCAGTGCTTTATGAATATTTACAAAATGTTCAATCACTTATTGCCCCTGCTATTGCAGCTGTATTCCTGATGGGTGTATTTAACCGTAAAATTACTCCTAAAGCTGGTGAATGGGGATTATTAATTGGCGCATTAATTGGTCTTTTCAGACTTTGTTTAATGATTTTTGATCCGGGTAGCAGTTTTGATGATGCTACACAAAAAATGATTATTGATCCATCACTTCATACAGGTATTTTCGCAATCCTCAAAATTAATTGGATCCATTTCTGTATAGCCCTCTTCTTCTTTACAATGTTATTAATGGTTGTTATCAGTATGTTTACCCCAAAAGCTGGAGAACAACAATTACAGGGGATTACATATTTCTCACAATCACCAGAACAGGTTAAAGAAACACGAGATAGCTGGAATACATGGGATATTGTTACTTCACTTGTAGTATTAGCGGTTTGTGTTGCATTTTATATTTATTTCTGGTAAAAGTATTATTACAAAAAAATTATATATTATGGAAAAAACTAATAAATCTGAAATCTGGTTTGTAACTGGCACCCAGCATCTGTATGGTCCTGAGACTCTAAAACAAGTTGCAGCTGATTCAACAAAAATAGCTGCCTCATTCGATAAAAATCCGAAAATTCCCGTGAAAATTGTTTTTAAACCAATCCTCACAACTCCGGATTCTATAACTGAACTTTGCACAGAAGCTAACAATTCGAAACAGTGTGTAGGACTTATCTGCTGGATGCATACCTTTTCACCTGCAAAGATGTGGATCAAAGGTTTGAATCTTTTGAACAAGCCTTTCCTCCATTTTCATACCCAGCTTAACAGGGATATTCCCTGGGAAACGATCGACATGAATTTCATGAACCTTAACCAGTCGGCTCATGGTGACCGTGAATTTGGTTTTATCGGTACAAGGATGAGGCTGAACAGAAAAGTGGTTGTCGGTCATTATGAAGATACTGAAGCCATCGACCGGATAGCTGTATGGATAAGAGCTGCAGTTGCTTACAATGATGCCCTGAGTATGAAAGTAGCCAGGTTCGGAGATAATATGCGCGACGTGGCAGTTACTGAAGGGAATAAAGTAAGCGCCCAGATGAAAATGGGATATTCCGTTTATGGTTATGGAATTGGCGACCTTGTTAAATTTGTGAATGAGGTATCTCCGGCTGCAATTAAAGAGCTTCTCGCTGAATATGGCGATGAATACAAAATGACAAAAGCTGTTGGTACTTCAGATACATTGAAAGAAGCTGCAAGAATTGAGCTTGGAATGGAAACATTCCTTAAAGCAGGTAACTTCAAAGCCTTTACAACAACTTTTGAAGATCTTCACGGATTGAAACAACTTCCTGGTCTTGCTGTTCAGCGTTTAATGGCAAAAGGTTATGGTTTCGGAGCTGAAGGTGACTGGAAAACTGCAGCGCTTGTACGCTCTATGAAACTTATGGCCTCTGGTCTTAAAGGAGGAACCTCATTTATGGAAGATTATACTTATCATTTCGATCCTAAAGGTATGAGAGTTCTTGGCGCACACATGCTCGAAGTTTGTCCTTCTATAGCTCTCGGGAAACCAACACTTGAAGTACATCCACTCGGAATAGGTGGAAAAGAAGACCCTGCACGGCTCGTTTTCAAAACAGCCACCGGTAGCGCTATAAACGTTTCGGTTATCGATCTGGGTAACAGATTCAGAATGATCGTAAATGAAGTTGAAGTTGTTAAATGCCCTGATATGCCTAATCTTCCGGTTGCAAGCGTACTATGGACACCTATGCCTGATCTTAAAACTGGTGCAGCTGCCTGGATACTTGCAGGAGGAGCTCATCATACTGGATTCAGCTCTTCAATAAATTCGGAGTATCTTGAGGATTTTGCCGGTATGATGGGAATTGAATATGTCCTTATTGGCGGGAAATGCGATCTTACTGAGTTTAAAAAGGAACTCAGATGGAATGAAATCTACTATCATATTTCCAACGGTATAATATAGCTTTTGAGCAGATTGAAAACTTTTAACTATTGCCGGATAGAATATGAAACTTTATTCGAAATATACCAGGTACCTGGTCGCGGTTGACTGTATCATATTCGGTTATGATATCCTTGAAAAGGAGATAAAGCTTCTTCTTATTAAACGGAGTTTTGATCCTGGCAAGGGAAAATGGTCTCTTGCAGGTGGTTTCGTTGATGAAAATGAAAGTCTTGATGATGCAGCCAGTAGAATTCTCCGTAAACTCACAGGTCTGGAGTCTGTTTATATGAAGCAATCCTATGCCTATGGTGAAACTAACAGAGATCCAGGCGACAGGGTGATATCTGTTTCATATTTTGCTCTAATTGCCATCAGGGATATTAATCGGGAACTTACCCAACAGAATGAAGCACACTGGAGGTCAATCGCGAGATTACCTGATTTGATCTTTGACCATTCCGCTATGGTTAAAAAGGCTCTTACTGATTTACAGGGTCAGGTTAAGATAAGACCTGTTGGTTTTGAGTTGCTTCCGGAGAAATTAACTCTTGTCCAGCTTCAGGCTTTGTATGAAGCTATTTATCAGCGGGAAATTGATAAAAGAAATTTCAGGAAGAAGATACTGTCAATGGGGATTCTTGAAAAACTTGATGAGAAGGAGAAGGAGACATCAAAAAAGGGAGCATACTATTACAAATTCGATAAAGATAAATATGATAAACTGAAGCAGAGTGGCTTCTATTTCAACCTTGATGTTAATTGAATAAAAGTGCCTAAAGTGCCTAAAGTGCCTAAAGTGCCTAAAGTGACTAAAGTGACTAAAGTGACTAAAGTGCCTAAAGTGCCTAAAGTGACTAAAGTGCCTAAAGTGCCTAAAGTGCCTAAAGTGCCTAAAGTGCCTAAAGTTTGGAGTACTTAAAGTTAAAAAATATGCTGGAGAAATTAAAAGACATAGTATTCAGGGCAAATCTTGATCTTGTAAAGAATGGTCTTGTTATACATACATGGGGTAATGTAAGCGGAAGAGATAAGGAAAGCGGCCTGATAGTAATCAAACCATCCGGCGTTAGTTATGAATCGATGAAGCCGGAAGATATGGTTGTAATTGACTCTGAAGGACAGGTAGTTGAAGGAAAGTATAAACCTTCAACCGATGCCGCAACTCACCTTATAATTTATAAGACCTATCCGACAATTGGCGGAGTCGTTCATACTCATTCGTCATTTGCAACATCATGGGCACAGGCAGGAAGAGCCATTCCTCCCTTTGGTACTACTCATGCTGATCATTATTATGGAGAAGTACCTTGCTCCCGATTATTAACAGACCAGGAGATAGCAACAGATTATGAGGCCAATACGGGAAAGGTTATTGTTGAAACACTGGGAACTGTTGATCCGATGGCAGTACCATCGGTTTTAATAAATAGTCATGGTCCTTTCTGTTGGGGCACTGATGCTGATAGCGCAGTATATAATGCTGTTGCACTTGAAGAAATAGCAAGAATGGCGTTTTATACTGTTCTTCTTGGGAAAAGTGAAAAGATTAGCAATTCTCTGCTCGATAAACATTATTATAGAAAACACGGAAGTGGTGCATATTATGGCCAGAATAAATAAAAATATATAAGATAAGTTATGGCAAATAAATTTGTAATAGGGATTGATTATGGTACCGACTCAGTCCGGTCAGTAGTTGTTGATACCACCAATGGTAAAATAACCGGAACATCTGTATTTGAGTACCCAAGGTGGAAAAAAGGTCTGTTTTGTGATCCTGCAGTCAATCAGTTTCGTCAACACCCTCTTGATTATATTGAAGGTCTTGAACATTCTGTTAAGGGAGCTCTTGCCGGAATGAATCCGGAAGATGTAAATAATATTGTGGGAATAACTGTTGACACTACAGGATCTACTCCCGTGGCAGTCGATAAGGAAGGAATTCCTCTATCAATGAAACGGGGCTATGAAAATAATCCTGATGCCATGTTTGTACTTTGGAAAGATCATACTGCAGTTAAGGAAGCCGCTGAGATCAACAATCTGGCGAGGACATGGGGTGGGGTGGACTTTACTAAATTCGAAGGAGGGATTTATTCATCAGAATGGTTCTGGGCCAAAATTCTGCACGTTCTTCGTCATAGTGATGCAGTTAGGGAAAATGCCTGGTCATGGGTTGAACA
>JANYIW010000225.1 GCA_025358645.1 Bacteroidales bacterium | reverse complement strand
ATTCCCAGTACTGCAACTTCTTTTATGCCAACTATATTATAAATAATATTCTCAATCTCAACCGGGCTGACTTTTTCTCCTCTGGTTTTTATAATATCATCTGTTCTCCCAAGAAAATAAAGGAATCCTTCTTCATCCATTTTAAACCAGTCATTTGAGCATAAAATTCTTTCCCCGGGCAGATTGCCTTCCCGCAACATTACCTTACTGAGTTCTTCCTTATGCCAATATCCCAGCATAACATGCGGGCCACGGATATGTAAAATTCCTTTTTCCCCGGTTGGTACCGGATTACCTTCAGGGGATAATAAAAAGACTTCGGTCCCGGGTATTGCCTTACCAACCGACCCGGATTTAATATCAACCAGTTCAGGTTCCAGATAGCACACCCTTTTACATTCGGTCAAACCATACATTTTAAATATCAATGCCTGGGGGAATATTTTTTTAAGATCTGGAATGAACTCCGCGGGCAATGCTGCCGCGGTATTCGTAACTTTCCCGATGCAATCGAATGACAAACCGGTTTTCTTATTAGTAGCAATCATCATTGCATAGATCGTGGGTACTCCGGGGAAAACAGTCGGTTTAAACATCTCAATTTGTTTGTAGATAGATGTTTGAAAGGTAAAAGACTGCTCAACAATCAGTGAGCCGCCAACGGTAACTGCCATCAGTAGCTGATATAATCCATAATCAAATGCAAGTGGCAAAACCAATAGAATACGATCGTCCTCCGACAATCTCAGATATTCAATGAGGCTCCATGAAGTAAAGACCATTGATTGATGAGTCATCATTACTCCTTTAGGAAATCCTGTACTACCTGAAGTGTATATTAATGCAGCCAGATCATTTGGTATGATTTTAGGTAAAACAATTGATGAGGGATTTTTACCTGAAATTGTTTCTTCAAAATCTACTGATTTAATAGCCGGAAACCTGGCTATTTTGTTAAAATCTCCGGCAATTATAACTTCCTGAATTTCTGTTGAACCTCCTAATGCCTGAGATAATTCATTATTTAGTATTCCTTCAGAGAATAATATTTTAGCGCCACTGTCCTTTAATATGTATTGTAATTTATCAGCTTTCGTCTGGGGATTAATTACCAGAAATGCTGCGCCGGCAAGGGTTATACCGTAAATGGAAACTATACTTTGCCAGGAGTTATTCATATAAATAGCCACCCGATCACCTTTTTTTATTCCGGAATGAACCAAGTGTATTGCCAGCTTTTCTGAATTTTCTTTGAGACTGGAATAAGTGTATTCCTTTGTTTTTACAATTATAGCTGTTTTGGAAGGGTATTTTCGGGCAGAAAATAGTAATCCTTCACCAAGTAACCGCTGTGGTATTGAAATCATTGTCTTAATTAAAGATTAATAGCTTATAGGGGGCATCCGAAGATATTCAGTTGATTTAATTTTGCGTTCAAACCCTGCAAAAACCTTTTTTATCTCATCAGAGGTTCTTCCCATAACAATCCCAACTTCCTGAGGGTCATATTCATTTTTAAAAGCATACCAGAGCAGATCCATCTGTTGAAATGGCAACTGAAAGAAGAATTCCTCCTGGGTTTGTTCAGCTGAATACGTATCAGAAGTTGGTACACGGTCAATTATTTCATTTGGAATACCAAGGTAGTGAGCCAGTTGATAGACCTGTGATTTATAGAGATGAGCTATGGGCATAACGTCAGCGCCACCATCCCCGTTTTTGACAAAAAATCCCTGTTCCACCTCATGTTTATTTGGGGTACCAATAACGGCAAAGTGCAAGCGTTCGGCGTGATAGTAAAGCATAGACATACGACAGCGTTGTTTTAAATTCGAAGCAGCCTCTATCTGCCTGAGTTCCGGCGCTGGCACCCGCTTTGATTGTTCATTCCCTTTACTATCAATAATTGTGACTGAAAAGAGGGGCGGAAGGTTAGTATAGAGTCCGGAACTCCTGATCCCAATTTTCATTTTATAATTTTTTGCATCGTACTCCGGCAAGACTGCCTTAACTGCCTCATCTCGTCTCTGGTAGCATCCGAAGCCCTCTAATGCTCCGGTGATATTTTCAGTAATAGCTTTAACACCAAACTTATCAGCCAGCATTTGAGCAAACAAGGCACTGTCTCCGCTTGAATCATGCTCGGGCAACATAATAGCCAGCACATTTTCGGTTCCAAGGGCTTTTGCTATAAGGGCCATTGAAACAGAGGAATCAATACCGCCTGAAATACCTATCACGCCACCAAGCCGATTTAACCGATGCAATACACTTTCCCGGAGGTCAGCAACTATCCTGTTATATTCCGCTTCTATATCGTTGATAATCAAAATATCTTTACTGAAAGGCCGTTTATTTTTATTTTTCATAATTGTTTAACTATTAATCAGGAATAGACTGGATTTTTTTCATGAATAACTGCACAATTATTTAACTGTTTTATTGATGGTATGAAATTATCCTTTAATATATATTGGTGATAAATAAGCTGGGATGAAATAATTCCGGAGAGCGCCATATTTTCCATCTCAGTAACCATGGTACCCGAGGAAATCTTGTTTTGTAGTTTTTGAACAGTATTATATGAGAACATACCAGCTTGATTAATATCGTGCTCGGAGAGAAGTTCCATGGCGTATTCCCTCGCGGGTGATGATAGAAAACTACTTGCAATAGGGGCTCTGTAAGCTTGCTTAGGTCTTTTCAAAACACTTTCAGGAAGACGGTTATTCATCATTCGTTTCAGTATGAACTTTTCATTGAGCCCATGCATCTTAAAATTTGGTGGAAGTTTGGCGGCAAATTCCATCACACGGTAATCAAGAAATGGGTAACGTCCTTCAACAGAATTGGCCATGCCAACACGATCGCCCTGCGAAGATAGCAGATAACTCGACATAAAAATCGATGATTCAAGCCATTGTGATTTGTTTAACCGGTCATAATTATCAAAACCGACAGGTAACATTCTTTTTACATCCTCATATTGATCATAACCATTCAGATTGGATCTCAGGTCCTCCGAAAAATAGTTCTGGAGATTAGAAGTGTTACGCCAGCGAAGTATGTGTGAATAAAATGGAGAAGCAGTATCCTGAAGCTGATAACCGTAAAAGAACTTCAGCAAACTGTTATTCTTTCCTTTGAATTGTGCCAGGTAGGGATATAATTTTTGCAAAAGCAAGGGTCTGTATTTTGAATCAGGTTGACGTGACCAGAATTCCCTTATGATGCCTTCTTTAAATATATCATATCCGGCCAGCATTTCATCTGCACCCTCGCCGGTAATTACTACTTTGATATTGTTTTCCCTGACTTTTTTTGACAGGCAATACATGGGGACAGGTGATGTACGTAAAATAGGTATTTCTGAGTGCCATACCACCTGTGGGAAATAATTTCCAATATCCTGCCGGGTACATGTAAAGGCTGTGTGACGCGTACCCAGGTATTTTGAAACCTCCTGCTGAAAGGGTGTTTCATCAAATTCATCATCTTCAAAGCCAATTGAGAAGGTCTGTAATGTTTCAGGCATCACCTTTTTAATCAATGCTGTGGTAGCGCTTGAATCCAGACCGCCACTCAGGTAAGCAGCAACCTGGACATCTGCCCTGAG
>JANYIW010000224.1 GCA_025358645.1 Bacteroidales bacterium | reverse complement strand
GGTACTTTCGAAGTCCCAAAAAGGGTTGAAGGAAGAGAAGGTATTGTCTCAGGTTTCAGCCCTGTTTTAGATGATAAAGATTTTGTTGTTGAAATTCTGAAAACTGAAAGAGGTGAAGGAGGATTACAAAATCTATTCAGCGCTGATATAATAATTTCTGGCGGCAGAGGTACCTTATCCGATAATTTAGGTCTTATAAAAACACTTGCCGAAGCGTTAAAAAGTCAGGGCATAAATGCTGAATGGGCTTCCAGCCGTCCCGTAGTTGACGAGGGCATTGTAGAATATGCAAGACAAGTAGGACAAACCGGAAAAACCATCCGGCCGAAAGTATATATTGCAGTTGGTGTATCAGGGGCAATTCAACATATAGCCGGCATGAAAGAATCTGAAAAAATCATTGCCATAGATCACAATCCTAAAGCACATATTTTCCATTATGCGGATTTTGGAATCGTAGGTGAATATGCTGATATTATTCCGGAAATAATTGAGCGTGTAAAAGCAGGCTATAAATTTGGTATTGAAGTTAAGAAAAATTTATAATTCTTCAGCATCTGGTGCAAGGACCGCTTGTTATAAAATAACCTGCAAACCCTCTAAATATAATTGTGCTGTATGAGTGGCTTGTAATAAAATAAGAGCCGGTTGAACAGCCAACAAAATCATTTGCGTCGTACTTATTGTTTATCATAGATGGTTTTGCAAAACAATATCTTGAGGGTGACGGATTTTTAAATAACCAGCAGCTTGAATCCAAGTACATTTACCAGTTTCTGACCCGGACAGAAAATCTGATAGGCTGAAGGCCACACCTTGCTCAGATACCTGTCCTGCTTTTCGCGAATCTTAACTATTAGTTCATCCATTGCAGGCAGATTTGATGCTTCTTTATAACTATACCCTAAAGCTTTGATGGTTTGATCAAGATCATTGAACTTTCCAAGATTCTGAGTCATACTGTCAAGCTTTTTTTCAAGGGACTTAATTACCGATTGGTTTAAGGACCTGAATATGTAAAGTTGATAGAGAAAATCCTTAGCCTTTTTTCTGAACTTGTGCATTGTTTCAGGTTTGGGGTTATTTCTACACGACAAATAAATATCAGTGACCTTTATAAATGTAAACTCAAGTTCTTTTAGAAGAGCCTGAGGGTCAATAATATTCATAGATTGAAATCGTATCCTGTAACCGGTTTTATTCAAAAGAATATCAATTTGTTCCAGTTCAGTTTTTATCTCATCAGAAGGTTCTGCAATGGGTACCTGTTTCTCAAGCAAAAGAGACAGAACTTCATTTTCATGAAGTTGGGAAAAAATATCAGGATATTCTTTTCTTAGAGTTTTAAGAGTTTTTCTTTGTACTGATGCTTCCCGCCATGAACATATTATTTTTCCAACATCCCTTAAATCAGCCATATTCCTGTCATGATATGCATGATCCAACTGAGGAGCTGCGAGTTTCAATAGCGCTCTTGATTTTTTCATCAGGACACGTATATCATGAACAACTCTATCATCAGGTATCGCAGACTTATTCAGCAATGCCCGGGATTCTCTGATATATCCTGCAATTGCAGGCTTGATCTGCTTTAATTTCACATAATCCGGTTCCATAGTTGTACCTGATTTTTTAAACAGGAACTCCTAAAGTTAAACAAATCTGATTATACTGACAAAGGTTGCCATGAGAAGACACTGAGAGTCGCAGAGAAATTCCGGATATTTGTAACAATTTATTAACTTCAATCTACTTATAAAGCGTTAAATTTGTTTAAAATTATATTTAAAAGCTTAAAAATGGGTAAAATAACGAGAGGCCAGAGGATTGGGATACTTACTGCAGGAGGTGATTGCCCGGGAATCAACGCGGCCATACGTGGAGTCGGTAAAACGGCGATAGTCAAATACGGGATGACTCTGGTTGGAATAAGCGACGGATTTACCGGGATGATAAATAAGGAATACAGAGAACTTACAGAACACGATCTTTCCGGTATACTCACTGTTGGCGGGACCATTCTCGGGACATCAAGGGAGAAACCTTTTAAAGGCATCGGGAAAGGGAAGAATGAAATAAGTAAACCGGTACTTATAAAAGAGCATTATGAACAGATGGGTCTTGATTGCCTTGTCTGTATAGGTGGAAATGGCACTATTAAAACTGCTCATCTTCTCTCCCTGGAAGGATTAAATGTTGTAGGTATACCAAAGACGATTGATAACGATGTTTGGGGCACCGACCTCACCTTCGGATTTGATTCAGCTGTAAATATTGCCACTGAAGCAATAGATCGTCTGCATTCAACGGCTAACTCCCATAAACGGATAATGATAATTGAACTAATGGGCCATAATGCAGGCTGGATCGCCCTGTATTCCGGCATAGCAGGAGGTGGTGATGTAATACTGATTCCAGAGATTCAATATGATGATAAAAAGATTGCAGAGTATCTTCTTCACCGGGTTGCAGAGAATAAACCCTACTCTATCGTAGTTGTTGCGGAGGGCATCAG
>JANYIW010000195.1 GCA_025358645.1 Bacteroidales bacterium | reverse complement strand
GCGAACAGAGACTCAACAGTAATTGTAGCAATTGACCACCCGGTGGTACCTATCCTGGATACAACTAAAGTCACAACCGGTATTACGGATCGGATTATTCCTGAAAAACCATTTAATGTTTTTGCATCTGAGAATACTTTGAATATTGATCTCCTTACTCAGGAATTTGACGGGAAAAGAGGGACGGTTAACATATATAATTTCTCAGGGTCGAGAATCATGCAGGTAAACAATGTTGAATGGTATAAAGGATATCTTAAAAAAATACCATTAAATGTTTTTCAAGGCATTTATATAGTCGAGATAAAAACAGGAAATCAGAGATTTGTTTCTAAAATTAATGTCATTAAATAACTTTGTCAGCTTCACCTAAAAAATCGTAAAGGACTAATTTTGCTGATGCAGAAGAAAAAATATATAACCCCTGTTGTCACTAAAATTGTGCTTGACAATAGCATTTCTTTGGTTATGATGACCCCTAATCCACCACCTCCGGATCGTGGCGGTACGCAGAAGAGCAATGATACACCTTTCCAGAGTCCGTTCGGGGATAAGCCATTCGGGTAGGGGCGGCAGGCGACAAGTAACAGCTTTATAACGTAACCTTTATTCTGCAACTATTCTTTTAACGGCAGCTCTGAAGAACTCCTTACTCCAAATTTCAAGTACCCGAACATCAGAAACAAAAGGAATAACTTCTCTCCTGGCCTCATCAATATCCAAACCATCAATTGCATTACCAATAAGATCTGTTAATGTCGTAAGGGATAGAGGTCTTTCCCCGTCAAAATGCCCGGACTGGCGCATTCGTTCTTCAAGATGACCAATATTCAGTACCGGATAGTGTGATGTATACCATGCAAAATCATACCAGTCACGGCCCTTAATTCTGCTTTTCCATTTCCGGAATAAAAGGGCATGCACTTTCCCTGCAAACAATGATGGCAGGGTATAAGAACGTACTGCAAACTGAACCGGGGTAAACACATATTTCATCTCTGTTCTAAACCCCTGAGGAGGATTAGTATCAACTTCCAGCTTTACCTTCAATATTGATTGCCGGTTTATCCCCGAAAGTATTTGTTCCGGCGTTTTGATCACAATTAACTGATTATATGTATTGGCCTTAAGAAATGCAGATTCAATTGCCGTCCCGGCAGTTTTGTGTTTTACATCAAAAGTTACTTCAAATCCAAAGGCTTCCAGTTCTTTTCTAAGCGCATCAGAATATACTGAAAAATTAAAGTTTTCCGATGGTTTTAACAAAGAAAAGTCAAGGTCTTCCGAAAACCTGTCTAAGCCATATAGAATCCGAAGCGATGTGCCTCCATAAAAGGCTGTATGCTCAAAAAATTTAGCTCGCCAAAGTCCTAATAATGCCAGCGATTGCATTATCTCGCGCACAGCATTCACCATTCCATCGGCAGTTTTTGGCATCGGATCAGGCAGGATGCTTCTTATCAGGCTATTCATAAAGCTCCTCCAAACCGATTTAGTAAATATTTCATAAGCCAATGCACTTTCCGTTTTGTATAAGCCTGCCCTATAATTTCAATTCTATCCGGTTTAATAAGCGGGACAAGCGTATCCTCATCAATTCGCAGATCAGAGAATAAATAATCTGTGTAGGAAGCTGCTGAGGTTGGTTTAAAACGGCTATCGGTACATACCTTATCGGCAAGAGCCTTGAGTGGTTCAGCCATAAGAAAACTGCCTCCGGGGCTACTCTGCCGTAACAGGCCAACTGAAAACTTATTCCCCGAAAGCTGAGTATATGAAAACCGCCCAACCGGGGTAAGGAACGCCCGTGAACGACCTGGAGTAACAGATGTTATAGTGTTGACACGCTCAGGGATAAGACCGTACCATGCCAAAGCATAATCGATGCTTATTGCAGAGGGTCCGTACACCAGATTTGCAAGTGTCTCCGGAGAAAGTTGAGTTCGTCGCCATGTTGGTCCAAATACGTAAAGTCCCTTCTTTACCCTTATAATATGCTCCCGCCTAAGAAGAGTAGAGACGGTATCCCTTGGTTTACGGTAATCTGAAAGCGCAAGCATCAACTGAGAGTAGTCGAATATTTCACCTTCTATCTTATTACGTACCTGTTCAATTGGTATTGCTTTTTGCATGCTATGTCCAGATTAATTGGACTTACACTGCAAATATACGTGATTTAATAAAATAATAATTCTGATAGAGATCTTTTTTTGTAAAGGAGGGAGTGAAACGATAAAAGCGCAGGCGGCAGGCGACAGGCGACAGGAGATCCAATTAAATTATGGAAATTGGATACATAACCATCGAACAATGTGAAGAATATGAAAAAGAATGCGATGATATAAGCGCAATGCTAACAACACTAATTAAGCATAGGAACAGTTGAAAAATACCTGAAGCCTGACGCCCGAAGCCTGTCGCCTGATGCCTGACACCCGTCGCCTTTATACCTTCCTGAGAAACGCCTGCGGGATTTTCAGGATCAGATTCTGATCGAGCCTGTCGATACGGACCACAACCCTGTTATGACTGCCTATTTTGATAAGCTCCCCGGTGAGACCTGCAAGAGAACCATTGACCACTTCAACATTATCGCCGGGAGCAAATTTCGCTGAAGAGACTTCAACTTCTGCATCGCTGTTAATGATAAGCCTGAGATTATCTATCTGATTCTGGGGTATTGAAACAGGTTGTCCTTCGAAGGAAATGAATTTTACCACACCAATAGTATTGTATACCTGCGGGAAACATTTGCCTCTTGTTTTAACAAACACATACGAGGAGAGAAGCGGCTTCTCCACTAGCTTCTTGCGGTCGCTCCATGTCCTGAATGTTTTTTGAAGCGGCAGATAGGCCTCTATACCAATTTCAACAAGACGCTGATACACTAGTTTCTCCGCCCTTGGCCGGGTGTAAAGAGCATACCATTTGTCTTCAGAACTTTTGTTCTTTTTTTCTTTTATATCTTCCGGGGGGGTATTGAGGTCGTCAGTCATTGTTTTTGTCAGTACAGGGGATCAAAGATAATAATTTGTTCATTTATTTGGCTTGCCTAATATATATGTTACTTTCTTTGTCTTAAAATAGATATTGTTCGCTTCTTTCTCTTGAAATATGATTTGTTACTTTCTTTGTCTTGACACAAAGAAAGTAACCAAAGAAAGATCAAGGCTGCAGATAATTTTGGGGCTCGTTGTTTTAAGGCTAGCCCACGCAATACAACTCGTTCGCTCCGCTCGCTCAAACAGTATTGCTTACTTATGGCCTTCGCAGCAAGCCTATAAACAGTCGCTGTATCCCAAAATTCTTTAAGGCCATTTGAAATCCAATCATGGTACTCAGGTTTCTTTGCCAAAGAATATTCTGACAAATCGCCGTAAGGCGAGCAATGCCGTACAAATCT
>JANYIW010000135.1 GCA_025358645.1 Bacteroidales bacterium | reverse complement strand
TTGATGCTCTGAAGATTCATGGACCATTTATTGGTGTGTTAATAGGGACAGGCCGGATACTCAGATGCAGGCCCGGAGGAACACATGGCTATGATCCCGTTCCGCTATTCCGGTTTAAAAAATATAAGCCCCTTTTAATTTTATTTTCAGGATTCAAAATAGGGAACCGGCTTAAAGATCGTGCCTGACTTGTATAACCGCAAGAATTCAAGACAATCAGAAGTTAAGCTCCTTTTTGAGGCGCTTATACCCAACCCGGCTTACCGGAAGTTTATCGCCCGAGTGAAGGATTGCAATATGATTATCCTTACCATAAGGCTCAATGCCTTTTATCGCTTCAACTTTTACTATGTAAGAGCGATGTATTCTTACAAAATCGGCTTTTGGCAGATTGTCTTCATAGAATTTCATTGTCTGTTGCTTGAGCGCTTTCCCGGAGGAATGGAATATCATAACATAATCATCCTGAGCCTCAACGTATCTGATCTGTTCAACTGGTATAAGATTGATAGCATTTCCTTTACGCACAACAATCCTGTTGACCGGTGAGGAAGTTTCAGGTTTTATTGACAAAAGCTGACTTGCCGGTTCTTTATTACCTTTCCCTGACCGGATCTTTTCTATCGCTTTATTTACCGCATCAAGGAACCGTCTTTTTGGAAATGGTTTCATCAGATAATCTACAGCATTAAGCTCAAATGCTCTTATTGCAAATTGATCATAAGCTGTTGTAAAAATGATTTCAGGTTTTTCAGTAAGAACCTCTACCATTTCAATTCCGGTGAGTCTTGGCATCTGAATATCCAGGAAGACCAGGTCGGGTTTCATTGAAGTAATAGCTTTCAAACCTGAAAAGCCATCAGCACATTCAGCTATAACTTCAATGGAATCCACCTCTTTTAAATAATGCTTAACTAATTCCCTTGCCGGAGTTTCATCGTCAATTATTAATATTTTGATCTTTTCCATCTTTTCCTCATTTCCCTGAGCCGCTTAAAAGTACATTTAGTTTATAACCCCTAAATCTCCTAAAGCCTGCCTGGCTGTAGCAGGGGGACTTTTATAAGTTTTTGATTTTTAGCTTTTTCCCTTTAGGGATAAGGGTAAAAAAAACTAAAAAATCAAAATAAACGGACTTTTTAAACTGGACACAAAATTATATATTAATTTTCAAATGACCTTTGCAAATATTATATTGGTATATACATGTTAACAGTATAAATCCCATTTTCTTTCGTTGTTTTTATCGATGCTTTGTTGCCGTAGAACAATTCAAGCCGTCTTGTAACATTTAGCAAGCCGGTTCCTGTCCCTCTCTTTAATGATGGGGCAGGATCGTAATTATTGCTTATAGTTATTTCAAAGTACCCGTCAATGATCTTTGCATTTGTTATAATCCTTACACTTTCAGTACTTTCATAAACACCATGTTTAACTGCATTTTCATAAAGTGGTTGTAACAGCAACACGGGGATTTTAAAATCGAGACAATTGGTTTCAATATTTTCTTCAGTAGTAAGTTTCTCGCCGAATCTTACTTTTTCAATATCAAGATATAACCGCATATTTTCAAGTTCATTTTGCAGGGATACAGGTTGTTCGTCTTTTCTTGAAAGGGCATATCTCATAAACTCCGATAGCTTAACAACCATCTCCCTGGCTTTTTCAGGGTCTGTAATTGTGAGAGAGCTTATTGAGTTCAGGCTGTTAAAAAGAAAGTGCGGATTGATTTGTGACCTGAGCATTTTAAGCTCAGTCTCCTTTACAAGGCTCTCTAGTTTTGCTTCTTTTGCATTTTTATCAGAAAGATTGCTGAGGCTGACGAAAAGATAATATGTCAGAATAACGAGTCCGTAAATAAAAACCCCGGTTCCGACTCTGTATGGGAAAGTAGCATCCCAGTAAGCCTCATAATTGTTTTGCTCCGGCAGGACAGTTGTCATAACAAACTTTGTAATCAGAACCCAAAGCGCTACAGAGAAGACACCGCTTGCAACAAGATTGGAGATAAGAACTGTCGGGCGGGTATTTCCTGTATTAAAAAATCTGAATGGATACCACAATGAAAGAGCAATCCCGGAATAAATCAACAATGATACAATACTGTCAATAAGACTAATATTTATAAAACTTCCATAGGCAAAATAAAATAGCACCGACTGGCCAAGCGCAAGAAAGAGCCAGACAAGCCACCAAACTATCAAACGAACTCTGTTTGCAAGGACAGGATGTTTCATCCCTGTTTTAATTAATAGCTTTTTATTTCTCCGCCACCGAATACAACAGCGCCTTTTATAATAAGTTGCCGGGTAGTATCAACTGTTCTCCCGGGCAATAATTTGCGGGAATCTCCAAACCCTCCAAGCACTGGAACAACCTCAATTTTGACATTCCAGTCGTCGGGGACTATTATAGTTGCACCACCAAATACACAAGCGAGCTCAAGTTCAGATACCCCTGGCGCCAGTTTTGCTTTTGTAAGATCAATTTCACTTCCACCGAAAATCGCTGTGACTTTACCGCCTCTGAAATTTTCTGAAACAATCTGCCGTTCTCCACCACTGAAAACATGTACGTAGTCAATGTAATCATCCCCAACCAGCGGGGTAGCATTAACGGAATTCCAGCCTTTCCTTTTGGAAAATATAAATATTATCCCGATTAATATAAAGATTGAAGGCCAGAACATATCCACATTGAATGTCTGCCTGAAAATCTGAGGGATAAGGAAAAATGCTCCAACGGCCATAACAATTATACCTGATGTTTTACCTCCTGATGAACCAAGAGTTATTACCAGACCTATTGTGACAAGCAGCATTGGCCAACTGAAGATTACATGATTAATAAATTCAGGAAAAAAACCGGTATTTCTCATTACAAGGAATAGTCCGGCCAGCACCAGAATCACACCGATAATCGGGCGGTTGTTCTGGAGGTGATGATGTTCGTGTCGTAATTGATGACGCTCATCTCTATAGTTTTCATTTGTTTCCATAATCGTAAATTTATTAATTTTTAATTATCAATTTTAGTTTTTCTTTTAAAAAGGGATGACACTATTAATGAAAGGCCAATTATAACTATTACTGAAGGCCAGTACAGTGTTTTGACAATCCAATACTTACCCGGGGATGATGTTCCTTTCCTCTGAAGTGAGAATAATCTCTGTTGTTATAATAATCTCTGTGTTTCATATTCTTTATGATTTTATCTGAAACAAAAGTAATTTACAAATAAACAATGACTAAACGAAATTCGGTAAACGGCGTATTTCTGCCGGTATTTGCTCTTTTATCACAATAAGTGTTACTTTCTTGTTGATAATTTTTTTAATTGAAGAAGGATTCATATTTTTGCAAACCAAAATTTAAAGAGATGTCCGGATCATATACTATATCGTTGAGCGGATTAAAGGAAGGGCACCACACTATTGATTTTGAGATTGATAAAGAGTTTTTTGAACAGATTGAGGAGTCGGAAGTTAAGGAAGGCAGCCTTATTGCTAATGTTGAGATGGACAAGAGATCTACTCATCTGGATCTGATAATAAGGATTTCCGGAAGCGTAAGAATAAGCTGTGACAGATGCCTGGAGATGTTTTCCCAACCCATTAGAAGTGAGAACAGATTACTTGTTAAATTTGGGAAAAGCATAGAGGATATTGATCCCGACATTCTTTCAGTAGCTTTTGATGAGCATGAATTGGATCTGCAACAGCAATTATATGAATTCATTATGCTGGCTCTGCCGATAAAAAGAGTGCATCCTGTGAATAAAAAAGGGAAAAGCATCTGCGATCCGGTTATGCTTAAGAAACTGGAAGCGCTTATAATAGAAGAGGAAAAAGAGAACGACCCGCGATGGGATGAATTGAAAAAACTAATGAACGATAATTAAATTAATTAAAAATGGCACATCCTAAACACAAACATTCCAAGACTAGAAGAGATAAACGCAGAACACATTATAAGGCAACTGCACCTACAGTGGCAAGCTGTTCAAACTGCGGATCTTCAGTTCTGTACCACAGGGTATGTCCTGAGTGTGGTTTTTACAGAGGTAAGCTGGCTATTGTGAAAAAGGCAACGGCCTGATCTCGGGTAACTTAAAAATTGTAATATGAGAATTGGCCTTGATGTCATGGGTGGTGATTTTGCACCTGAGTCAATCATTGAGGGCGCTATTGATTCCCTTCAGCATTTATCAGTAAATGAGAACCTTGTCCTTATTGGAGATGAAATATCCATATTAAGGAAACTTAACGGGATGCAGATTGCACCTTCTCTGTTTGAAATTGTA
Organism: Bacteroidales bacterium; assembly: GCA_025358645.1. Taxonomy (GTDB): domain Bacteria; phylum Bacteroidota; class Bacteroidia; order Bacteroidales; family VadinHA17; genus LD21. The sequence continues at coordinate 21,110 of JANYIW010000135.1, read as the reverse complement.
CACACATCGCAGGTAATAGAGATGGCGGATCATCCCGCTAAAGCATTCTCACAAAAAAAAGACTCGAGTATCGCTGTGGGTTACGGGATGCTGATGAATGGTGCCCTGGATGGGTTTTGCAGTGCAGGAAACACAGGGGCAATGCTTGTTGGAGCGAGTTATACCGTAAATATGATACCTGGTGTTTTAAGGCCGGCCCTCGTAACAGTAATACCTTGCATTGATAACCGCGATTCAGTTATACTTGATGTTGGATTGAATCCCGATTGTAAACCTGATGTATTTTTGCAATATGCGATACTTGGCAGCATCTATGCTAAATATGTTCTTGGCAAAGATAATCCAACTGTCGGGTTGCTCAATATCGGCGAGGAAGAGACAAAAGGAACTCCCGCTGTAAAAGCTGCTTATGAGCTGATGAAAGACTATCCCGGACTAAACTTTGTGGGTAATATTGAAGGAAATGCACTTTTCCGCGAAACAATGACCGATGTGATAGTTTGTGATGGCTTCGTAGGCAATGTTATTATAAAATTGGGTGAAGCATTTCATCATTTATACAAAAGCAGAAATCTTAAAGATGCATTTTTTGATCGTCTTGACTGGGAGAATATTGGTGGCACGCCTATAGTGGGTATCAATGCCAATGTAGTTATCGGACATGGGATTTCGAAAAGAAAAGCTATAATGAACATGATTCTTCAGACCAGGGGTGTAGTACATGCCAATCTGGCACAAAAGATTAAAGAAGCAATATAATTATGGAAAAAATACGCGCAGCCATTACAGGAATCAATGCCTGGGCGCCGGAATACAAGCTGACAAATCAGGAACTTTCTAAAATGGTTGATACTTCCGACGAGTGGATCATGCAGAGAGTCGGAATTAAGGAGAGACGAATTCTCAAGGGGGAGGGTTTAGGAAGTTCAGATCTTGGCGAACAGGCAGTACGGGGTTTATTGTTGAAGACACATACTTCACCTGAGGAAATTGACCTCCTTATATGTGCCTCGGCCACACCAGACATGCTCTTCCCTGCAACGGCAAATATAATATCTGATAAATGCGGTATTAAAAATGCATTCAGCTTTGACCTTAATGCAGCCTGTTCAGGATTTCTCTTTGCTTTGCAAACAGGAGCAGCTTATGTTGAAACCGGCAGATATAAAAAGGTTATTATTGTAGGAGCCGATAAAATGTCGTCAATTACCGATTACACCGACCGTACAACATGCCCACTCTTTGGAGATGCTGCCGGCGCAGTCATGCTCGAACCTACAAATGAGGAATTCGGGATTATGGATTATATCTTTCATACAGACGGCTCGGGACGGAAATACCTTCATCTCAAAGCCGGAGGCTCTGCTAAGCCTGCCTCACATGAAACAGTAGATGCAAAGGAGCACTTTATTTATCAGGAAGGGCAGAGTGTTTTTAAATTTGCAGTAGTAAAAATGGCCGATGTAGCTGTAGAGATTATGGAACGGAATAATCTTAAACCTGACGACATATCATGGCTTGTTCCTCATCAGGCAAATCTTCGGATAATCGAAGCAACAGGAAGAAGGATGGGACTTGCTCCGGAAAAGGTAATGATCAACATCGAAAATTTTGGAAATACAACAAATGCAACTATCCCAATGTGCATCTGGGAATATGAAAAAAAGCTTAAAAAAGGAGATATTCTGATACTTGCAGCCTTCGGAGGAGGATTTACCTGGGGTTCTATTTACCTGAAGTGGGCCTACGAGCCGGAATAGGAATTTTATTTTATCTGCAATAGTTTTTATATTTGTGAGTTATTAAGTTTGTATCTCTTAAATTTAAATAATATGGCGAAGTTCAATGAACCGGATAATACCACGATTAACCTTATAAGTAATGGGACAGATATAACCGGTGATTTAAAATCCAACGGGGATATCCGTATCGATGGATCTCTTACCGGAAATCTTAACACAAAGGGGAAAGTTGTAATCGGGACAACCGGAAAAATTAAAGGAGAAGTTATCTGTAAAAACTCAGAAGTAGCAGGAATTGTTGAAGGTAAGATTACTGTTGGGCAGTTGCTTAATCTTAAAGCCACTTCAAAAATTTATGGAGATATTGCTACATCAAAACTTTCTATTGAACCTGGTGCTGTATTTTCAGGAACCTGTAAAATGAGTGACACCGAAACCAATGCCGGAACAGGAATTACCAAAGAAAAAGAACCCGAAAAACCTGCAAAATAAGGGGATAAAAGACTTCGCCAGGTATTCAGGTATGGCATTCCAGATGGCAGGTATAATTCTTGTTACAGTCTGGGGTGGTGTAAAACTTGATAAACTGACTGGGTGGCATACACCTGTTTTTACAATTGTCCTTTCCCTTCTTGGCGTTTTTGCCGCAATTTATACAGCTGTAAAAGATTTTATTAAGTGATCGCCATTCCTGGATTCATTTATCAATTAAACAAGGTTCATAAACACCTTTTACAGCTTTTATTTTTATATCTCCTTTTATTATCAGGAGGATATTTATTTGTGTCATTCGTAAATCCGGAAATTCCGCTTGTTGATATTGCCATCCAGGTAACAGTCTTTTCCACAATATCATTTATAGCGCTGATTATTTTTTTAAAAGGTCAGACTAAAGAACCTGACAGCCAGACTTTATACAGCCTTGTGGCAGTAAGCCTGAAGTTCCTGCTCGAGATGGTATTTGCACTAGTCTGGTTTTTTGTTTCTAAAAAAACTTCTTTGCAGTCTGTTTTAATATTTTTTGTTTTATATTTAACACTCACTTTGTTTTCCGTTTTGATTATATTGAAAACACTGAAAAACAAGCCCTTATAAAACTAGAACTGATTTGAAAACAAAAAAATTATTTGGTTTTTTCTTATTTCTTCTCCTCGCCGGATCCTATTTTACAGCATATAGTCAGGAAGTTGAAGAAAAAGGAGTGGTTAAAGAAAAATTCAAAGCCAGTACATATATCCTTGAACATATAGCTGATTCGCATGAATGGCACATTTTTACAAGAAAGAACGGGGATATCGTTGCGATCTATCTTCCTGTTATTGTATATAGCAAAGAGAAAGGGCTGAAGATTTTTTCATCGGGACGACTCGCTCATGGGCAACAATATAAGGGTTTTAAACTTGAAGAAGAAGGTAATCTGAAAGGTAAGATTGTTGTGGTTAATGAGGCAGGTCTTGCAGATGAAGTGAACCTTCCTCTCGACCTATCTCTGACAAAAACAATTATTGGGTTATTGTCAGCAGCAATAATCGGTCTCATATTATTCCTGTCGCTGGCCCGGTCATATAAGAAAACAGGTATTAGTCATCCCAAAGGTATTCAACGTTTCCTTGAACCTGTGATACTATTTATCCGGGACGATATTGCTATCCCTAATATTGGTCATAAATATGAGAAGTACATGCCATACCTTCTTACTGCATTCTTTTTTATTCTGATCAATAACTTAATGGGACTTATTCCGTTTCCACCTCCTTTCGGAGCCAATGTTACCGGGAACATCGCGATTACATTTATTCTGGCTTGCTGTACTTTTCTTATTACGCAGTTTAGCGGGAATAAATCATATTGGAGACATGTTTTTGCTACGCCGGGCGTTCCGTTCTGGCTTCTTCCAATAATGATCCCGGTTGAGATAATCGGATTATTTTCAAAGCCCTTTGCTTTGATGATCCGGTTGTTTGCAAATATGCTTGCCGGGCATATAGTTATATTAAGTCTTATATGTCTGATATTCATATTTGACACATTGGCACTGGCCCCTGTTTCAATATTTTTTGTAATATTTATGGATTTCATGGAGCTGCTGGTGGCATTCCTGCAGGCATATATATTTACCCTGCTTTCAGCATTATTTATCAGTCTGGCAGTTCAGGAACAACATTAGAATTTTTTGTTTAACTTAATATAAAGATTATGACAGGTACATTAGCAGCAGTTGGAGCAGGCCTCGCGGTAATAGGTGCAGGACTGGGTATCGGAAGAATTGGCGGATCGGCAATGGATGCAATTGCACGGCAGCCGGAAGCTTATTCTAAGATACAGATTGCTATGATCATTTCAGCCGCTCTTATTGAAGGAGTTGCTTTGTTCGCAGTAGTAGTTGCTCTTTTGTAGTAACTTAGGAAATTATGAAGACTGCAACGGTTGGTTGCAGCTCTTTATTTTAATGGAATCGTTAAAATAATTTATATGATATTATTATCAAGCAGCCTTACTACACCTGCGGTAGGAACTCTTTTCTGGTCAGCGCTTATTTTTGGCCTGTTTTTCCTGATCCTGACAAAATTTGCCTGGAAACCAATTCTTTCTGCTGTGAAAGCAAGGGATGAAATGATTAAAGGGTCACTCGAATCAGCTGCAAAAGCAAGAGAGGAGATGTTAAAACTCAAGAGTGATAATGAAATTATCCTTCGCAAAGCCAGAGAAGAGCGGGAAAATATTCTGAAAGAAGCCAGAGAAGTACGCGACAAGCTTATTTCTGAAGCCAAAGGAAAAGCAACTGAAGAGGCTGAAAAGCTTATTGAGAAAGCAAGGATCGGAATTGAAAACGAAAAGCTGAAAGCCCTTTCGGAAATTCATGAACAGGTTGCAACTCTTTCAGTTGACATTGCCTCAAAACTATTGGGTGAAAAACTTAAACCATCGGGGGAACAGTCAAAACTGATCGATAATTACCTGAAAGAGATTGATTTCAAAAAAAATTAGTATCATAGATCTGCAATGAACGACAGCAAAATATCTGTAAGATACTCAAGGGCAATATTTCAATCAGCTCTGGAAAAAAAAATTCTTGATAACGTATATCAGGACATGATCTTTATTTCCGAGATCTGTAAAAACCCTGAAACAAAAGAGTTCCTTCAAAGTCCGGTTATTTTTCCCTCAAAGAAGATAGCTATATTTCACAAGATGCTTGAAGGTAATATTGAAAAGATCACTCTTTCGCTTATCGACCTTATTGTGAAGAACGGAAGAGAAAGTTTTATTCCTGCAATTGCACGGGTTTTTATACACGAAACAAAGAAGTTCAGGGGAATCACTGAATCTGTTCTTACTACAGCAGTCAAAGTTGATGTTAAAGTCAAAAAGCAGATAACTGATCTTATTTCAGATGTTTTCAAAACAAACGTTGAACTTAAAGAAATTATTGATCCTGAAATAATTGGAGGTTTTATTCTGCAGATTGATGACAATTACATCGATGCCAGCATAAAGAATAAACTCCGTAAAATAAAAAAAGAACTTATGGGAAGTGTAATAACTACCCAATAGAAAATGATAACGATTAAAGTTTTTTAAGAAGATAAAATATGGCAAATATTAAACCGGCAGAAGTTTCAAAAATTCTCAAACAACAACTGGAAGGGATACAAACGGGAGTAGATCTGGAAGAAGTCGGAACAGTACTACAGGTTGGAGATGGAATCGCCCGCATATATGGACTTTCAAATGCACAGTCGAATGAACTGATTGAATTTGAAAATGGAATTGAAGCAATTGTACTTAACCTCGAAGAAGATAATATCGGCGCGGTATTGCTAGGTCCTACAGAAGAGATAAATGAGGGTGACATTGTTAAAAGAACCGGAAGGATTGCTTCTCTTGGCGTTGGAGAGGGATTGTTGGGACGAGTAATATCACCGACTGGACAACCGCTCGATGGTAAAGGGCCGATAAAAGGCGAACTTTTTATTCTTCCTTTCGAAAGAAAAGCTCCCGGAGTTATTTTCCGCCAGCCGGTAAGACAACCACTCCAGACAGGTATAAAAGCGATTGATGCCATGATTCCGATTGGTCGCGGACAAAGGGAACTGATTATTGGCGACAGGCAGACCGGTAAAACAGCAATTGCTATTGATACTATTATTAATCAGAGAGGTAACTTTGAAAAAGGGAAACCGGTTTATTGCATTTATGTAGCAATAGGACAAAAAGGTTCTACTGTGGCAAATATTGCAGCAATACTTGAAGAACATGGTGCACTGGAATATACTGTTATTGTGCTTGCTACTGCTTCGGATCCCGCTGCATCGCAATTCTATGCTCCTTTTGCAGGAGCTGCCATCGGTGAATTTTTCCGCGATACGGGTCGCGATGCGCTTATCATTTACGATGACCTTTCCAAACAGGCAGTATCATACAGGGAGGTCTCACTTTTGCTCCGTCGCCCACCCGGACGTGAAGCATACCCTGGCGATGTTTTCTATCTGCATTCCAGACTTTTGGAAAGAGCAGCTAAAATCATTGAATCAGATGAAGTTGCCCAAAAGATGAACGATATTCCCGAATCAATCAGGCATCTTATTAAAGGAGGCGGATCGCTTACTGCTTTGCCAATAATTGAAACTCAGGCCGGTGACGTTTCGGCATATATTCCTACGAATGTGATCTCTATAACTGACGGACAGATATTTCTCGAATCGAGCCTCTTCAACGCCGGAGTCCGTCCTGCAATTAATGTTGGAATTTCAGTATCGAGGGTAGGAGGAAATGCACAGATTAAAGCGATGAAGAAAATCGCCGGGACACTGAAAGTTGATCAGGCGCAATACCGCGAACTTGAAGCATTCTCAAAGTTTGGCTCTGACCTTGATGCCACAACACTTGCGATTCTTAATAAAGGAGCAAAAAATGTTCAGATTCTTAAACAACCACAATATGCCCCGATGCCGGTCGAAAAGCAGGTGGCAATAATTTATTGCGGAACAATGGGTCTGTTAAAGGATGTTCCGATTAATAAAGTAAAAAGTTTCGAAAGTGATTTTCTGGAGTTTATGGAACTTAAACACAGAGATATTCTCGATAAGCTTCGGGACGGTATTCTTAATAATGAAATCACCGATGTACTCGAAAAAGTTGCTTCTGAACTGGTGATGAAATACCGGGAACAATAGCAGGATAACCTGAAAAAATGATTTTTAATGGCTAATTTAAAAGCAATAAGGATAAGGATCACCTCTGTTAAGTCCACCAGGCAGATTACTTCTGCCATGAAGATGGTATCTGCTGCCAAATTGCGAAAAGCTCAGGATAAGATTGTGAGGTTGAGACCTTATGCAAATAAATTGCATGAGTTACTGGTGGATTTGTCAAATAGTCTTTCAGATTCTGAAGTTGAGAACGTTTATGGCCGGGTCTCCCCTCCTGAAAAGGTTCTTATCATTGTAATCACATCTAACAGAGGACTTTGCGGGGCATTTAATGCTAATGTTATTAAAGAGACCAGAAGGGTCATCTCAGAAAAATATTCTGACCAATTCAGAAAAGGTAATCTTCAGCTTTTAACTATCGGGAAAAAAGGATTTGACTATTTCAGAAAGCAGAAAATGAATATGCTTCCGGAACAGAATAATCTGCTTCTTGACCTGACATTTGAAAATGTTAACAGTGCTGCCGAGCAGATTATGAAAAGTTTTACTATATTGGAATTTGACAGAGTGGAATTGATATATAATCAGTTTAAAAATGCCGCGGTGCAAAACCTTACAAATGAAGTGTTTCTACCGGTTGAGACAGCGCCGGCAGGGAAAAGAAATACCACCCCGACGGATTACATTTATGAACCCGGTAAAGAGGAGATCATTAAAGAGTTAATCCCAAAATCACTAAAGATTCAGTTTTATAAAGCAGTTCTTGATTCGTTCGTGGCAGAGCATGGTGCAAGGATGACCGCAATGCATAAGGCAACTGACAATGCAACCGGTATGATACGCGATCTGACACTTCTTTACAACAAAGCAAGACAATCGACCATAACAAATCAGATACTCGAAGTTGTAAGTGGCGCAGAAGCGCTGAGAGGTTAAAATTAATTGATTATCAGGGTTTTAAAAATTTATCATGTATAATCAGTCCGATCTGAAAAAATTAGTCAATAAGGCAATTCTAAACCTTTCATATAACGAGGAGGCAGAGAAACTTAATGATCCGGTTAAGTATATCCTTTCGATCGGGGGTAAAAGACTAAGACCGGTTTTAGCTTTGATGGCCTGCAATCTTTTCAGCGATCAGATTGATGAAGCAGTAATACCTGCAACAGGTCTCGAAGTGTTTCATAACTTCACTCTTGTGCATGATGATATTATGGATCATGCTCCTGTCAGAAGGAACTTACCCACAGTTCATAGTAAATGGAATCTTAACCAGGCTGTTCTCTCAGGCGATGTAATGGCATTTATTGCGAATGAATGTTTCCTGCAGACTCCTGCCCGATGTTTGCTAAAGGTTTTCAGAGAGTTTAATAAGGCAGCGATTGAAGTTTGTGTTGGTCAGCAGCTGGACATAGATTTTGAAAAAGCAACAATAGTTTTACAAGCAGAATATTTGCGGATGATTGAGCTAAAAACCGCGGCGCTTCTGGCCGCTTCTGCAAAAATAGGGGCTATCATAGGCGGCGCTGACGATAAGGATTCGGAGATCCTTTATGAGTTTGGAAGGAATCTTGGTCTTGCATTCCAGATTCAGGATGACCTGCTTGATATCTATGGAGATATTAAAGTTTTTGGTAAAATTATGGGAGGGGACATCATCTCCAATAAAAAAACTTTTCTACTGGTGAAGGCCCTGGAAATAGCATCAATAGAACAGGCAAAACAACTCCATGATCAGTTTGCACTGAAAGAATTTGACCCTGAAACCAAAGTAAAGACAGTTATTGAGATATATAATCAGTTGGATATTAAAAATATTTCAGAAACCCTTGCTAATGATTATATTAATTCATCCTTCAGTCTGCTCGGTAAGGTAAGTGCAAAAAATGAAAGAAAAACAGAACTGGTAAATATTGCTAACTCGCTTATTGGAAGGGAAAATTAATCTGAAATTGAGCGCCGCTGCATAATCATATCCTCATGAATTTATAAAGATAATACAAAGGTTAAAACGCAAAAGTTATTAAATTTGTCTCTCTCGAAAAATTTTAATAAATAACTCAGAAATATGTCACAGAATACCGGGAAAATCAACCAGATCATCGGACCAGTGGTTGATGTTAGTTTTGAAAAGCAGGGATTTGAAATGCCTGATATTTTTGATGCACTCGAAATAAAGAGGGATGATGGGTCCGTTCTTGTTGTGGAATGTCAGCAACATATTGGTGAAAGAACTGTCCGGACTATCGCCATGGACTCTACAGATGGCCTTCGAAGGGGAATGGAAGTTGTTGCAACCGGATTACCAATAACAATGCCAATCGGGGAACAGATTAAAGGCCGGCTTATGAATGTGACAGGAGAGGCTATTGATGGTATAGGATTTCTCGATAAAAAGGGAGGATACCCAATACACAGAAAACCACCCAAATATGAAGATCTTTCAACAGAAAAGGAAATACTTTTTACCGGAATTAAAGTAATTGACCTGATAGAACCGTATTCAAAAGGGGGTAAAATTGGTCTTTTTGGTGGTGCAGGAGTAGGGAAAACCGTCGTTATCCTTGAGTTAATTAATAATATAGCAAAAGCATATTCCGGACTTTCAGTTTTCGCAGGGGTCGGAGAAAGAACCAGAGAGGGCAACGACCTTCTTCGTGAGATGCTCGAAGCAGGTGTAATAAACTATGGCAAAGCTTTTCTTGAGAATATGAAAGCAGGAGGATGGGACCTTTCGACAGTCGATAAGGATGCTCTTAAAGAATCAAAACTGGCTCTCGTGTTTGGTCAGATGAACGAACCTCCGGGAGCAAGAGCAAGGGTTGCCCTGTCGGGCCTCTCCGTTGCTGAGCATTTCAGGGATGGTGATGGAAAAAGCGGTGGAAGAGATATCCTGTTTTTTATGGATAATGTCTTCAGGTTCACACAAGCCGGTTCTGAGGTATCCGCTCTTCTTGGCAGGATGCCTTCAGCAGTTGGTTATCAACCTACACTGGCAACAGAAATGGGTATTATGCAGGAACGTATTACTTCAACAAAACATGGATCAATTACTTCAGTTCAGGCAGTATACGTGCCAGCTGATGACCTTACTGACCCTGCCCCGGCGACTACATTTGCCCACCTCGATGCAACAACGGTTTTAAGCAGAAAAATATCCGAACTTGGTATTTATCCTGCTGTAGATCCGCTTGACTCGACTTCGAGGATATTGACGGCAGAGATAGTAGGTGAAGCCCACTACAATTGCGCCCAAAGAGTAAAAGAACTGTTACAGAGATATAATGAATTGCAGGATATTATTGCGATTCTGGGTATGGATGAACTTTCTGAAGAGGATAAACTGGTTGTTCATCGTGCGAGGAGGGTACAGAGGTTTCTTTCACAACCATTCCAGGTCGCGGAACAATTTACAGGAATCAAAGGGGCGCTCGTTTCAATTGAAGATACCATAAAAGGTTTCAATATGATTATGGATGGCGAGGTTGACCAGTATCCGGAATCGGCATTTATGCTTGTCGGTACCATCGAGGATGCTATTGAAAAAGGGATAAAAATACTCGCACAATCAAAATAATTGATTGATAGTGAAACTTCTGTTTATTAATAAGTTGTAATGAAAATAGAGATTATCACACCCGATAAAAAATTTTTTGACGGTGAAATTAAATCGGTCAGAGTCCCTGGGAAGAAAGGATCATTCCAGGTATTAAAAGACCACGCGCCAATTATCTCTACTCTCGAAAAAGGATTAGTCAGAATGGTTGATCTGGAAAACACTGAAATAATATATGAGATCAGCGGTGGCGTGATTGAAGTAAAAGCAAACAAAATAATTCTTCTCGCAGATTCTGTTATATAAGGTATATTGAATGACACCCGATGAATTTCGTAAACATGCCCATGAGCTCGTTGAATGGATGGCGGGCTATATGGAGAATGTTGAGAACCTGCCTGTTAAATCATTAGTAAAGCCAGGGGAGATTTTTAATAAGATCCCTGACAAACCCCCGCTACATTCAGAATCATTCGATTCTCTGATGAAGGATTTCAAAGAAATAATAATGCCGGGAATATCCCATTGGCAGAATCCTAATTTTTTTGCTTATTTTCCGGCAAATACAAGCCCGGCGTCCATCCTGGCTGAAATGCTTGTTGCGACACTGGGAGCCCAGTGCATGATATGGGAGACCTCCCCGGCAGCAGCAGAGCTGGAAGAAAAAATGATGATCTGGCTGAGGGAATTGATCGGGCTGCCTTCAGGATTTGAAGGTGTAATACAGGACTCTGCCTCTACAGCAACTCTCGCGGCAATTCTTACAGCACGGGAAAAAGCCACCAGTTTTTCAGGCAACATCGAAGGCATCAAAAAATCTGGAATACTGAAAGTATATTGTTCAGAGCAGACTCATTCATCTATTGAAAAAGCTGTTAAAATAAGTGGCATCGGAAGTAAAAACCTGGTTAAGATACCTGTCAAAGATGATTTTTCAATGGATCCTGAAAAACTGAAGGAAGCAATCATCTTTGATAAAGGTAATGGGGAAATACCTTGCTGTGTGGTAGCAACATTAGGAACCACAGGCACCACTTCAGTCGATTCCTTAAAAGCTATAGGAGAGATTTGCCATGAAAATGATATATGGCTTCATGTTGATGCTGCAATGGCCGGCACTGCCCTTATATTACCCGAATTTCAATGGATGCTCGAGGGTAAGGAATATATCGACAGTTTTGTATTTAATCCGCATAAATGGATGTTTACAAACTTTGATTGTACAGCCTATTTTGTAAAAGATGCCGGTGCTCTGATTAAAACCTTTGAGATACTTCCGGAATATCTTAAAACAAGAACCCGTGGGAAAGTAAATGACTACCGTGATTGGGGTGTCCCAATGGGTAGAAGATTCAGAGCGCTAAAACTTTGGAGTGTAATCAGGACTTACGGGGTTGAAGGCCTTCGCGATAAAGTAAGAAATCATATTGCTATTGCTGCAAAACTATCAGAAATGATTTCGAATGAAGATGATTTTGAAATCCTTGCCCCGGTAATTATTTCAGTTGTATGTTTCCGGTATAATCCCGCTGGATATACTGAAGATCAGATTAATATATTAAATGAAAAATTGAATCACCAGCTTAATGATTCCGGTAAGATATATCTGACTCATACAGTTTTAAATGGCAGATATACATTACGAATGGTAACAGCCCAGACAAACGTAACTCTCGGACATGTTGAGAGGGCCTGGGCTCTGATAATGGAAACCGCCCGTAGTCTGAAATTCTGACAGGTTACATCTTTCTCCTTCCGACAGTCATTCCGAATAAATCAATGTTGAAAATTAATTCAACAGAGGGAGATTCATTTATACTCTTCCATGCAGACTGAACTCCGCCGGATATCATAAACGGAATCCTTAGAAGATGAAAGTCAGCCAGTAATTGAACTCCAAATGACTTGAAAGATTCCTTTTCAGCATTGTCGTATAAGGGAACGAGGCCATTTACAGAATATTTATACATTGCATTGCCCGGTCCTGAAGCATAATCATAAAACAGTCCGGCACGAATCCTTTTAAGATAAAGGAGACTTGCAACATTGAAATCGGGGTATAAAAGAGGCAAAACATAATCAACTGAAAGAAACTGGATTTCCGTTGAAATAATATTTTTATAACCACGGGGAAGTGATGAAAAGTTCGTGTATAAATATTTTTTCGGATCCTGCTTTTCGGTTTCCAACCTTATTTTTATTCCATTGTTGGGGAAAAAGCCCGGGAAATAAAATGCGGTTTTTAATGACACCGCTGATCCATAAATCGCCTTGTCCCATGGCGCAAAGCAATAGTTAAAGTCAATTATCTGGGCCCACCTTGGATAAATATCGCGAATTGCAAAACGGTCATAATTTGAAAAATAAATTCTGCCAGTGATAATTGTCTGACCGTAATCATAAGTGTTTTTCTCTTTGATATATATATATTGGTTAATGTAATCCATTGAAAGAGAGGGACGCAGATACTGTGAGAATCTGCCTGACGAGAACTGAAGAGGGAAAGAAACGGTATTTTTTAAATTTATACCTGACTGAATACCAATGGGATTGGGAATGGCTGGCCCTGGTTTTCTTATCTGGGGAAGTGTTCCATAGTCGAGTTGCGATTCAATAACCGGAAACCTCCCATTCCAGGTTACACGTGAATGTATTACGTTGCGTTTATCAGCTGAATATTCATAGCCTATTGTTGATGTAAGGGTACTTAAAGAATTCTGGGTCATAATAGTAATCCCGGGACGAATACTTGTCGGGTCAGATTTGATGACTTCAATGTCTGCATAGAATGGCATCCAGCTGTGAAATCTGAAAAGGTGTTGCCATTTTCTGTAGGGTTCAGGTGTATAAATTACCGAACTGCTTTCAGTATCTAATTTTGGTTTTAAGTCAAACTTGTTGATGAGAAAAGATGAAGAACTGACAAATTCTTTAGCCACTCCCCGTGTAACCGGTATCGAAGTACTGCATATATTATTCCCGAGCGAAGTATAATCACTGAATAAAATATTATTTCCAGCGGAAGAGACATCAATAGTTCCAAATCTTGAACGGGTAACAGAAATCTTTTTATTATGGAGAGTCCGGAGATAAATATTATCTGTCCCCGATGAAGAACTGATATAGAAGAGGGAGTCGTTTTTCAGAAAAGATGACTGAAGATTATCTCGTCCGGCTTCGATCAGAGTCTCCCATTCCTGACTATTAAATTTGAATGACATTATCCCTTCCCCCGCCTCCGACAAGAAAATAAAGGTTATTTTTTTGCCATCCTGAGACCATTGAGGATGTTGAAGATAGACGTTCTCCGGAGAATGGACAGACTGGACAACAACTCCGGTTTCTGCATCAATAATGACAAGACTATTAATGTTGCTTACAGTGTTTTCTACAGCAACAATCTTACTACCATCGGGAGAAAGGGAAGCAGCAAGATATCTTGATTTTCGTGAAAGTTTCTTAACCCTTTTGCTCTTAATATCCATCATTTTAATTACAGAATATTCCCTGTTTGCCCATCTCCGGTCAGGTTGTGTTTCAACCCAGACAAGCTTACCTTTCGCATAAGAGATGAACCATGGGTATACCTGTCCGGGGGTATGAATTTTTTTCTCCGTTTTTTCAACAGGATTTATCAATACGAATGATGATGGGGCAGATAGTGAGGTTTTTAAGGCTATTATGCTGTCTTTACCTGCATAAACAGGAGAATAGTAATTAATATATTTTCCATGTTTATCAGGATTTGAAACTTCATAATCAGCAGGGTGACTCCTGGCGATGTCTTTAGTCCATATTGTCCTAAGCGTATCGGCTGTTTCCTCCCAGAGTGTTTTCTTTCTCAGTCCGGAACTTCTTGAGAGGCTTATATTGACCGGGTTAATGGTAAATGGTTCTTCAGCAGTGTATTTAAGTACTTTATTCCATATCTGAGGATCCTTTCTGGTAAGAGCCCATGTCACCATCTGATACCCGGTCTGGTAATCATCTGGTACAAAATTCTTATATGAACCGTTAAGTATCTTATCATAACTATATCCTTTTTTATTTTCAACAATCAGCGCTTTAAGAGGTTTCTGGAATGAAGGGTCTCGTCCCCGCCCTGATTGGGTAAGAACTGATTCGGCAAAAACTGCATCCCCTTCTAGGAACCACATTGGCAGTAGTGAAGAAACAATACCGGTGAACTGTTGCCCTAACAAAAAAGACATCGCTTTCGAAAAGCCATGGTTTAAAGATACCATCTGAAGTACATGTGTAAGTTCATGCACGGCAAGTTGTTTCTCAGGTGAAAGCGGGATGGTATTTTGTTCCGGTGTGGGATACAATTCCATTCGTCTGGGAGCCCATGCAACATAACCATTTGACTGTATGGTATAGCTGTGAATGACAACAGGGATTTTAAACTTTTTTTCAGGGAAGAGTGACATAAGTTTAGAATATGCTTCATCAAGAGATTTTGCATACGCTATGCCACCCGGACCATAATTCTCAGGATAAATGACAGTGAATCTGCCTGTTTTTATCTGCTTCCATTTAATAGAAGCCGGATCCTGACCAGTCTCATAATATTGTGCAGTGAGAATTTGAACTAAGAAAAGTAAGGCTGAAGATAAAAATATTAGTCTATGTCGCATTAAATGAAATATTGTTCAAAAATAGCAAATTTAGTGAGTGATAATCACCTTGTGATGATATGGAAAAAATAAGTAATTTCGTCATCTGAATAAAATGAAGGGTTTCTCTAAATAAAGATATTAAAGAATGAAGAATTACAGGTTGATAAATAACATATCAGGATGGGCTGTATTTATTGTTGCAGCAGTTACCTACCTGATGACAATTGAACCTACCGCAAGTCTCTGGGATTGTGGTGAATTCATTGCTTCTTGTTTTAAACTTGAAGTCGGGCATCCTCCGGGGAATCCGGTATTTATGGTAATGGGCAGGTTTTTCACTCTTTTTGCAGGAGGGAATGTTTCAAAAGTGGCGGCAACGGTCAATGCAATGTCAGCGCTGGCAAGCGCATTTACTATACTTTTTCTGTTCTGGACTATTACCCACCTGGCACGAAAGATACTTTTAAAGAGTGAAAATCATTATAATACCGGAAGGATCATTGCAGTTATGGCTGCAGGAATAGTCGGAGCTATAGCTTATTCTTTTTCAGACTCGTTCTGGTTTTCAGCAGTTGAAGGTGAAGTATACGCGTCATCTGCTTTTTTTACTGCACTCGTTTTCTGGGCTATCCTCAAATGGGAGGATGTAGCCGAAGAAAAATATGCCGACAGATGGATAATCCTTATTGCATTCCTGATGGGGCTTTCCATTGGAGTCCATCTACTTAACCTCCTGACACTCCCGGGAATGGTACTCGTCTATTATTTTAAGAAATTTGAATTTTCGTGGAAAGGATTTTCAATCTCATTGGCAACATCCATCATACTTCTTTCATTATTGATGTATGGAATAATGCCGGGTGTTGTAACCATTTCTTCAAAATTCGACTGGTTTTTCGTGAATACGCTGGGCCTTCCATCAAATAGCGGAATGCTTTTCCATGTAATCCTTGTGGCAGTTCTGTTTATTTTTGCAGTTAAGTTCTCATATTCATCAACAAGCAGAATAAAAAATGGTGTTTTTGCCATAGCAGCCCTTTTCTTTACCGGGATCTGGGTAATTTCCGGATCGGCCATTCTTAATATTCTGGCACTTCTGATAGTTTCCGGAATCATCTGGTATATGGCTGGTAAGAGCAGGACCACCCTGAACACGCTGCTTACTGCCATAATGGTTATTCTCATAGGATATTCTGCCAATGCTATTATTGTGATAAGGTCCTCCGCAAATACTCCCCTGAATGAAAACAATCCTTCAAATCCGTTTAACCTTCTATATTTTCTGAACCGGGAACAATATGGCGAGAGGCCATTATTTAAAGGCCAATATTATAATGCACCGGTTACCGACTATACAGAGGGCAAACCTAAATATGCTCTTGAGAATGGAAAGTACATCATAACCGGTCATAACCTGGAACGCATTTACGATCCACGGTTTATTACTTTATTCCCAAGAATGTGGAGTGATGCGAATGACCATCAGGAAGTTTACCAGGAATGGGGAAGAGTTAAGGGAACCTCGATTCAGGTCACGGAGCAGACAGGGGAAAAGAAAGTTCTGAAGAAGCCAACTTTCATTGAGAATCTGCGATTTATGTTCTCATATCAGTTTGATTACATGTATTTCAGATATTTCATGTGGAATTTTTCAGGGAAGCAAAATGACACACAGGGAACAGGAGGTGCAATAAATGGAAACTGGATAACCGGGATTAAATTTCTGGACGAACCAAGACTCGGAACCTCCGATTTACCGGGGGACATGAAAACCGACCCCTCAAGGAATAAGTATTATCTCCTTCCTTTTATTCTGGGGCTTGCAGGTATGTTCTACCAGTTAAACCGTGATAATAAGAACTGGGGTATTATCCTTCTACTTTTCATGATGACAGGGATAGCTATTGTGATCTATCTGAATCAATCTCCAAATCAGCCCCGGGAGCGGGACTATGCCTATGCAGGATCATTTTATTTTTTCGCGGTTTGGATAGGACTTGGTGTACTTGCCGTGTTCGAGGGACTTTCAAAACTAATCAGTGAGAAGATGGCTGCTCCTGCAGCCGGGTTACTATGTTTTTTTGCCGTACCTGTTGTAATGGGTACACAAAACTGGGACGATCATGATCGGTCGGGTCGTTATCTGACGCGTGATGTTGCATTTGACTATCTGAATTCCTGTGCCCCGGATGCTATTCTTTTTACGAATGGTGATAACGACACATTTCCTTTATGGTATGCCCAGGAGGTAGAGGGCAAAAGAACTGATATCCGCGTATGTAATCTGATGCTCCTTAACACCGACTGGTATATTGACCAGATGAAAAGCAGAGCCTACGGGTCGGCTCCTCTTCCCGTTACATTGCCGGTTAATAAATACTACGACGGAATCAATAATCAGCTCTTCATTGTTGAAAAAACAAAGGATCCTGTAGATATTTCAACAATAATTGATTTTGTAAAAAGCGATAACAAGGCTACCAAAGTACAGGTCTCAACAACAGAAATACTAGATATTATTCCTTCCCGGACAATCAGAATTCCTGTTGATAAAGCGAAAGTTCTCGCTTCAGGGACTGTTAAACCTGAAGACGCCGATAAGATTGTTCCATATATTGATATTAAGCTTAAGGGAAATTCAATACTTAAAAGTCAGCTTATAGTTCTTGATATCCTGGCACATAATAATTGGGAGCGTCCTGTATATTTTGTTACCGGATATCATAATGATGCTTTAGGCCTGGAGGAATATTTTCAATTAGAAGGACTGGCTTACCGATTAGTACCTGTAAAGTCACAAAATAAAAACTGGCTGGATTACGGGCGTATTGACACAGATATTTTATATCAGAATATGATTAAAAAATTTGTGTGGGGAGGTGCGAACAAAAAAAGTGTTGATATAGATTATAACCATAAACGCACACTTATTGTTGTCAAAGCCAGGTTGAACTATGCAAGGCTTGCAAAAGCTCTCTCAGTTGAGGGGAAAAATGAAAAGGCTATTGAAACACTTAATTTCTGCATGACGGCCCTGCCTCTTGAAAAGATTCCTTATGATCCGTATATGGCAGATATAATAGAAGCATACTTCGTTGCAGGAGCTACAGATAAGGCTGTAGAGATGACAAATGCATTCTGCGATTATTATTATAAAAGACTTGATTATTTTCTTAAACAAAAGACTTTTATTGTCAGGTCCGCCGAATTTGAGATTCAGACAGCCCTGCAATATACCTCAAGGGTTGCAAATGCATGCGCTGGTAACGGGAAACCTGAAATGGGTGAAGAGATAACCAAAAAACTGGAGAGTTACTATACTGATTATGTTAAAATCATACAACCTTCAGGAAAGTGATAAAACAGATCAGAAAGAATTGGAAATTGAAGCGCGCTTTTTAAGGTATTTTTCGAGCAGTGAAAATATTTTTTCCGGATAAATGGGTTTTAGAACATACTCATTGCATCCGGCAATATAAGCTTCTGTTTTTGCCTGCTCGGAAGAATAGGCAGTGATCATAATTACCGGCGTGTTTATTCCGTTTTTCCTGAGTATTCTTATGCATTCTATCCCATTAATCAGTGGGATCAGAAAATCCATAATAACCAGGTCTATAGCTTTGTTCCCAGCGGTGATATAGTCAGCAAATTCTTTCCCGGTATGAAATATCATTAGATCAGCACCGGAGTTTTTCAGTAATGTTTCATAGTAAATGATTGACGGCAGGTCATCCTCAACAATAATTATACTTTTGCCTTTTAATTCTAAGTTGCTGATATTCAATGTCATTAATTGGTCCGGTTATGGTTTAATAAAAATACGATAAGAAAAGGATACTGAGTCGTCATATTTACACAGTTATTAACATTTTATCAACAAAGAGAGGAACAAGAAGACTTTATATATTTGGTTATCTGAATTAAATTGTGCATTTTCGTATTAATAAATCCATTACTTCATGTTAAGACAAATACGTTTTATCAGAATCCAGGTGCTTTCTTTGGGATTGATTTTTCTGATCAGTAATGCCTTTGGACAGGCCAATAACGGCACAAGAGCTGTTTTTATTTTTGATATTGCAAAGTATATTGAATATGGACCAGGATTTGCTGATTCGTCTGTTTTCAGAATAGGGATCCTTGATAAAGATGAATATTTATTTTTCGAATTGGGAAATCTCAGGAAGACAAGAACAAAGATCCAGGATAAACCTGTAGAGCTTGTAAAATTCAACTCTGAAAATCAGATCACTCACACCCAGATATTATATGTTAATAAAGCTGGTGGCTTCAATCTGAATAAAATTAAAGCTGCTATTGAGAAACATCAGACTCTTCTTATGACTGAAGGTTATGAATTCAGGGAATCGATGATAAATTTTATGGGGGTGGAAGGAGAGATGCCTAAATATAGCGTTAATGAAGACCTGATAAATAAAGCAGGAATGAAGGTGAATTCAAATATGATGTTTCAGGCTATTAAAACTAAAGAAGACTGGGAAAATCTTTTTGGCAAGGCAAACGAACAGATAATCATACAGAGGGATACTATTCGTCAGCAATTAGAAATGATATATACTCAAAAGGCTGAAATACTGCATCAGAAAGCACTTCTTGACAGCCTCGATAAAGAGATAGCAACAAAGGAGAAAACACTTAATGAAAAGCAAAAAGTACTTGACAGACAGTTTGTTCAGATAAGTAAACAACAGGGAGAAATCTCGGTACAGAAACGGACAATCGTTGTTCAGCAAAATGAAGTTCAGGTGCAAAAAGATACCCTTTCGAACCAGAAGGGGAAAATTGCAATACAAATGGCCAGAATTGATGACCAGTTGAAAAAAATTGGAGAACAGGAGGGTAAGATAAAAGTGCAACTTGTAGCTATTGAAAAACAAAAGCTGGTGCTTTATTTTGTTCTCTTCGCTCTACTCCTTGTAAGTATTCTTGGATATTATATTTATAGAGGATATAAAATAAAGAAAGAGGCTAATATCAGGCTTGAAGAGAAGAACAGAACAATCTCGATGCAAAAGGATGAAATTGAAAAGCAAAGAGATCTTGCTGCCGCACAGAGAGATCAGATAGGATACCAGAAGAGGCACATCGAAGATAGTATCATGTACGCCAAGCGGATTCAGACTGCTTTGATTCCATCTCTTGAACTTTTCAGCGATAAGCTCGAACACTTCGTTTTATATAAGCCTCTTGCAATTGTCAGCGGTGATTTTTATTGGGTAAGTGCGCAAAGTAATCCACAGGTAATAATTTCAGCTGACTGCACCGGACATGGAGTTCCCGGAGCCTTTATGAGTATGCTTGGAGTAACATTACTTAACGAAATTGTTAATGGTAAGCATATACTAATGCCCGACCAGATAATAGAAAACCTGCGGCAGGGAATAATAAAATCATTAAAACAGGTTGCAGAAGAGGATAGTATTAAAGACGGGATGGATATCGCTGTCTGTGTTGTTGATTTCGATAAAAATATTCTATGGTATGCCGGAGCCAATAGTCCGCTTTATCTGGTCAGAGGAGGTGAGCTTATTCACTACAGAGCCGATAAGATGCCTGTAGCGATACATTATAGGATGGAGCCATTCACACTTCATAAAATAGATCTTCAGAGGGGGGATGCATTCTATATCTTCTCAGATGGTTTTGCCGATCAGTTTGGCGGACCAAAACAGAAAAAATTCATGTCCCTGCAACTAAGGGAAACCCTTGTTGCTATGGCCGGAAAACCAATGCTGCAGCAAGGCGAAGAGCTAAATAAGATATTTGAAGAATGGCGTGGCGACGGCCCGCAGATTGATGATTTGACTTTAATCGGGATCAGATACTGATTACTTGCAAACCCATTTAGTTGTGACACCTAATAAAGTAACATCAGGAGTTGCTTCAATCCGAATCAATGAAGCATCACAATATTCTGTTTCACTTCCGGTTGTCAGAAGAGTTCCTCCTGAATTATAAGTATTCTGCTGGCAAACCTTACAATTCTTCAGACATGATGTAAACGATAAGGCAATAAAAA
>JANYIW010000134.1 GCA_025358645.1 Bacteroidales bacterium | reverse complement strand
TGTAGAATCTGCCACTATTACTATAAATAAGATTGAAATCAGGAAGTCAGGGCAGAATGATGCCAGTCCATTTATAGTTCTATCAGAGGACACCATGACTTTTGATCTCATGAAACTAAGAAATGGAATAACCCGGGAAATTTCAAATCTTGATATTCCTGCGGGAAATTATGACCTTATCAGACTTTATGTGGATCAGGCAAGTCTGAAGATCAAAGATCAGCCGTTTGCATATAAAGTAAAAGTACCCAGTGGAAGCCAGACTGGCATAAAAATATTCATCAAACCCTCTTTAACAATAGCCGGCGGGTTGACTTCTGAGCTGATATTGGATTTTGACCTTTCAAAGTCATTTGTCATGCGGGGTAACATGGACCATTCTGCCGGAGTAAATGGATTTATATTCAAACCATGTATTAAGGCAACTAATAATTCTACAGCAGGTAGAATTGAAGGACAGGTTACAGACATAGCCAAAGTAATTTTAGATAATGCTAAAGTATGGGTTGAAAAGGATACAGTGATATCAACTGCTTTTACCGATGCAACAGGTCATTATGCATTTATTGGTGTACCTTCCGGGACATATTCAGTCTTTGCTACCAAAGATAATTACGATACCGTAAAATATTCAGACCTCAAAGTTATTGCAGCAAACAGAACAATTCAGGATTTTATTTTAACAAAGAAATAAGACCTTGTAAATCGCAGATAACAAATGCGACACAAAACCCCGCAGATCACTGATCTTGCGGGGTTTACTATTTGAAGAAGTCCTAAGACCTATTCCCGTGACCTATTATCATCCTCTTTTTTTTCACGTTCCTTATTCAATGCCATGGTTAATGCTGTCATTCCAGCCAATCCCCCTAACTGCATGGTTTCAAGAGCTGAACTTGGAACAATAACTATTGTGGAGTTCGTCTTTAATCCTTCATAAAGCATGTTCATTGCTCTCAGATGAAGAGCAGTAGGATTGTTTTCATAAGTTTTTGCAGCTTCTCCAAACTTTTCTGCTACCTGTCGTTCAGAATCACCCAGGATTACCCTGGCCTGACGTTCTCTTTCGGCCTGGGCCTGCATCGACATAGCATCCTCCAGCGAAGAGGGGATCAGAACATCTTTAACCTCAACCGAGATCACATTGATACCCCATGGTTCTGTACGGTCATCAATAATCTTCTGAAGTTGTTCGCTCATCTTGTCTCTTCCTTCGAGCATCTCCGACAGCATGGTCTTGCCTATAACATCACGCAGGGCTGTTTGTGAGGCCCAGTTAATTGCATTTCTGTATTCGGCTATTTCGAGGGCGGCTTTCTTAGCATCCAGAACTTTCCAGAACAGTACAGCATCGACATCAACAGGTACTGTATCTTTAGTAAGGGTCTTTTCGGCAGTAAAAGTAGTTGTAATAACGCGGCCATCAATCCAGTATGCAACCGTGTCAACAATGGGTATAATAAAAAAGAGTCCTGGTCCCCTGAGTGAATCGAAACGTCCTAAACGCAATACAATTGCTTTTTCCCACTGATCCGCGATTTTTATCGAAGAAGAAATTAAGAGGGCAATAATGAATGAAATAGCTCCAATCAATATGGCTCCCGTACTGTTCTGAACATCATAACTGGTATATGCCAATGCAATACCAATAGCAAGAATTACAAAAAAGATTAATACTGAAAAAGAACTTTTTGTTTTCATAACTTAAACCTCCATTTATTTTGTCTGTGTCAAATCTGATATTTTCCACATTACCGAAGTGTCGGGTCGAGGCATAACCCTTTCCCATTCTCAAAGATAGATCAAATTTAGGAAATTTATTTAACAAAAACCCCACTCACATTCAGATATTTATGTGAGTGAGGCATTAGCGCTATTGAGTTTAAATTTTTTGAGCGACCATTTGACTCAAACCTGTTTCAAATTCTATTCTTGAAATATTTTTAAATCCTACGGCATTTAACATTTCTGTAACTTCCTGCTCTGTAAAGCAATCTCCGGATTCAGTTCCTACAAGCATATTTATTGCAAAAATAGCTCCTGATATTGGTTGTGTCCGGTCATTGTTCATTATCCAATCCTGAATAATAATTTTGCCGTATTTATTTAAAGAGTCAAAACACTTTTTTATTAAATCCTGATTTATCTCCAACGAATTACTGTGAATAATTGCTGACAAAAATGCTAAGTCGAATCCTTTTGGTAAATCATCTGTTGTGTAATCGCCTGGATATGTTTTAATTTTATCTGAAAACCCTTCTTTATCAAGAAATATTTTTGTTATCGGTACAACATTTGGCAGATCAAAAACAGTTGCTTCAATTTCAGGTTTTTTAGAAACAAATTCCATGGAGTATGCACCCGAACCGCCACCA
>JANYIW010000114.1 GCA_025358645.1 Bacteroidales bacterium | reverse complement strand
CGATTGCTGCTGGAATATGCAAATTCGCGTCTCTCCTATTTTCGTACATTATTGAACTTAAGTAGATTGAGGCTTGAAGCTTATTCCGATCTAAAGCCGGCTTTCAGAGATACAATTCAACTATTTAAAGAAAAGGAAAAGGAAATTATAAAGAAGATTTTTGAAAAAGGTATCAATAGTGGTGTATTCCATATAAATGATATTGATCAGACCGCTTCCCTTTTTCTTGATCTGTTGAAAGGATTGAGGAGTACATTAGTAAGTGAAAAGAAAACACTGGTTATTGAACAGGATGAATACGATCTTCTACTGGAGAAAACAATAGCTTTTACAAACTTTTTTATAAAAGGTTTGAAATTTACATAGTTTAAAACATTAATAATTAACGATACAATTTAAATCTGCACATTTTTATGAAAGAAGAATCAAAGAAAAACCGGCTCAGAGTCTACATCCCTCTTGGTATTGTAATTATCATCGTACTGGCAGGCGCCTGGTACTGGTACAGAGATTATTCCAGGTACATTTCTTCTGACGATGCACATGTGGATGCAGAGAACGTAAGTGTTGGTTCAAAGATAATTGGCAGAATATCTTCTGTTTATGGAAATGAAGGAGATAAGGTAAAACAAGGTACACTCCTGGCGGACCTTGACAGCACTGACCTTCTGGCACAGAGAAACCAGTCTGTTGCACTAAAGGCGCAAACTCAGGCTAATTTATCCCAGTCGGAAGTTAAGTATAGTTCCGATAATAAGAGTATAAGAGTTCTGGAGATAAACCTTGAAAGGGCTGATGATGATATGAAAAGGGCAAAAAGTCAGTCAGATGGCGGTGTTATTACCCCTGAACAATTCGACCATATCAGGAAAGCTTATGAAACTGCATCAGCTCAGCTTGAAGCATCAAAGGCACAATTACTGGTATCTAGATCCATGATATCAAGCGCTGCTGCTTCTGTTGAAGCTGCAAATGCTCAGATTAAAGTACTTGATGCTCAGCTTAAGAATACGAGGTTATATGCACCTGCTGATGGCGTAATTGCTAAGCGATGGTTGCTTCCGGGTGATGTTGTCCAACCAGGGCAGTCTGTTTTTACAATTACAATAAGTAAGAATCTTTGGATTGTGGCTTATCTTGAAGAGACAAAAATTTCACAGATTCACGCCGGACAATCTGTAAGATTAACCATTGACGCATTTCCTGATGTAAAATTCAACGGTAAGATTTTTCTGATTGGATCCAGCACGGCATCGGTTTTTTCACTGATTCCGGCGAATAATGCTTCTGGAAATTTTACTAAAGTTACTCAGCGAGTACCTGTAAGGATATCAATTGAAAGTGCTGATAAGAATAAAGAAATCTCCTCTTTCAATATTTTATCAGGAATGTCTGTTGTTGTTAAGATTATTAAATAATACGATGGACAGACGAAGAACACCCGCACACCGGATCAGGTACCTTGTCAGGAGTGGCAATTCAGCCCTTCATCCTAAGCACCTGTCATACAAATGGTTTCTGCTGGCGAATATTATGATTGGCACTTTTATGGCGGTGCTTGATGCTACTATTGTGAATGTAGGTTTACCTAAAATAATGGCATCATTTGGCGTAGGGCTGGATAAGATTCAATGGGTTATAACAGCTTATATGCTTGCGATGGCTGTGGCGCTTCCTACATCCGGATGGCTTGCAGATAAGTTCGGTTATAAAAGGTTGTACTTCATCGGGTTATTCCTTTTTACCTTAGGATCAATGTTATGTGGCAGATCATCGGATGAGAACATGCTTATTGCAGCCAGGGTGATTCAGGGTTTTGGAGCAGGTACAATACAACCACTGGGAATGGCTATAATAACACGGGAATTTCCACCTCACCAGCGGGGTATAGCGCTTGGATTCTGGGGGATCTCTGCTGCAGCATCTGTCTCATTCGGACCACTTATTGGCGGTTTCCTCATAGACCGTTTCAGCTGGCCCTTGATTTTTGATGTTAATATACCAGTCGGAATATTAGCAATGTTGTTCACGATAATAGTGCAAAGCGAATATATAAACAGAAAAACAAGAAAATTCGATGTTATAGGTTTCATTTCAGTGACAATTTTTCTTCCGCTCACAATATATATACTCTCTCAGGGAAATACAGCCACCAATTCTGAAGGCTGGAATGCCCCTTATATTCTGGCTTACGGAGCAATTGCCTTAATTGCTCTGGCGGTTTTTATAACCGCGGAATTGACAGTTAAAGAACCACTCTTAGAGCTAAAACTTCTTAAGTATCATAATTTCGGTATCGCTAATATTATTCTGGTAATTTTCAGTCTCGGGATGTTTGGAAGCACATTCCTGTTGCCTATATATCTTCAGAATTCTTTGGGTTATACAGCGCTGCAGGCTGGCGCAGTTTTCCTTCCTGTAGGAATAATACAGGGAATAGTTGCGCCTATCTCCGGGAGGATTTCGGATAAAATGAATCCAAAACTTCCCCTTTTTATAGGTGTAATTTTGTTTTCGTATAGTTTCTATCTTAACGCGAATCTGTCTTACCTTACAGAACTTAGATTCATTATGCTGTCCTTATATATAAGAGGATTGGCGATGGGTCTTATGTTCACTGCACTTACAACAGTATCGCTCTCTGAAATACCTCGTGAAAAGATGGCACAGGCTTCGGCAATAACCAATTCAATTCGTCAGCTGGGAGGAAGCCTGGGTGTTGCATTGCTTGCAACAATGCTGACATCAAGAGTTAACTTCCATACACAGGTTTTTGGTGGTGCAATTAAGCCTGGTTCTGAAATTTTTAAACAAACTACAACTAAAATTAAGAATCATCTTCAATATGAAGCCGGTAGCTCACCGGCAAATGCCACCAGACAAAGCCAGGTTTTACTTCTTTCAAATCTCAATAAACAGGCTTACATACAAGGTATTGATGACGATTTTCTTTTAGCAGGTATTATAACCCTTATTGGAGGGATTCCAATAATTTTTCTGCGCACAAAAAAAACAAAAATTCAAATTCTTCCCGCAAATGAATACTCAAATAAATAGAAAATCTTTTTTTTCTGCCTTAGCATTTATGATCTTTCTTAACAGTATAATTGTTGGTCAGAGTTTAATGGATAAATCGAAACCAACAGCTGATTCCTTATCACTCAGGAGTCTGATTCAACAGGTTGTTTCTACTTATCCATCTGTTAAGATTGCTGAAGAAGCGATCAGAAACGCTGATTCAAGGATCAGTCTGGCAAAGACCGGATATAATCCTGAAGTAGATATGACAGCAAGTTTTGCCAACCTGGGACCTGTAACTAAGCTAACTATTCCTTCGTTCGGTACATTTCAGCTTTACCCTGGGAACAACTATTCGGCCTCTGTTAATCTCAGACAACTTGTATATGATTTTGGGAGGACCCGGCAGAACATAGAACTTGAAAATGAAAATAAAGCCATTGGGGAACAGACACTTGAACAGGTCAAGCAGAAACTCTCGCTTTATACAGTAAATAATTTTTATACTCTTCTTTATCTGCAGGCTGCAATAAAAATAAAAGATGAACAGATAGCTGCATTAAATGAGCACTTACAGTACATTGAAAAAGTAATGGCAACCGGTTCAGCAACAGAATACCAGGTTCTTACAACAAAAGTTAAAATTTCTACAATTGAGAGTCAGAAAGTTGACCTCATGGCTGCTCAGACAGCACAGCAGGCTGCTTTGAACTCTTTGCTCGGAAATGATAATGCCGGCAAGCCTGTTGTCAGAAATGAACTTACTGTGGTTCCGCCAGTTATCCAATCAGATTCAATTTTGTCTTATGCATATCATAATAGGGATGAAGTTCTGATAAATGAAAAGAAAGTTACACTCGCTGAGCTGAGATACGGAATGACAAAATTGCAGAATAAGCCATTACTAAGTCTCCAGGCATCCGGTGGTGCAAAAAACGGATATATACCCTATCTCAACAGACTTACACCGAATTATGTTATTGGCATGGGGCTCAGGGTTCCTCTTTTCGATGGAATGAAAAACAAATATAATCTTTCACAGGCCCAATCGGCAATAACAACCTTATCCTACGAATCTGAATTTACAAAACGAAATATCTCAAATGAGGTCTTTGAATCAGAGGCCCTTATGTTTGCATCCAGCAAAAAGGTAAGCCAGTCTGAACTCCAGCTTAAGCAGGCGCTAAAGGCATATTCACTTGCGGAGACAAGTTTTAAGTCAGGGGTAATCACAAATCTTGATCTGCTTGATGCAAATACTTCTGTTTCGGAAAGCAGTTTAATGCTTCTTAAAGCCAGAATAGATTATGCTGCTTCCGTTTACAAACTTAAAGCAGCATTAGGTGAAAGGATCTATTTTTAGTCACTCCAAAATTTAGTCACTGATTAGTTATCAACTATTTAGAATTATTTGATCTGTTATAAGTAGGTTTTTGCCACCTGAATGACCCTGTACCATTCGGGATTCTCGAATAAGATAATTCGAGAGTCTGTGCAGGAAAAGAAATCTTATCAATTATTGTGAGGTCGGGTTTGGATAATACTACTACTTCACCTAATGAAGAGAGTTTAAAGTTTGAATGCAATCCTAATTGAGTAGTATCTTTATCAGCCCAGATGATGAGGTATCCATTCCCTGCTATAGATGTCCCTTGAGGAAACTGCCATTTTGAAATTTTATTCTTACTGTCAGAGAGATAGTACCCTGAAATATCTTTAGCAGATGAGGATAAGTTGAATAATTCAATCCAGTCATCGAACTCGTCATAATTATCCATAACTGTAGTTGAGTTTAAAGGCATAACCTCATTAATTACTACGTCGTCAAATGCCGGATCGTAAGTCTTTTTACATGAGTACAAAATAATAAGAAAAAAAAGGATGGTTAAAAAAGCTAACTTTTTTGCCATGATTTTGCTGTTTCCCGGAATATTAAATTTTGCATCTTGTAAGTCCAAGGTTCAGAGAAGATTTAGTACCGGAGACAACCAGAGCTGCTCCCAGCGCTGATCCATTGGTAATTTCAGATGTATATACAAATTTTAAAGGATATGCATTTGAAATATAAGTCCGGAAAAGTTCATTTTTGGAAAATCCGCCTGTTATGTAAATATTTTCAGTTTCATCTTTTAATGGAAGAACAAGATTTACAGCTTCTACAGTAAGTTCGCCTAATTCATTCATTAACTGATGATAAGCCTCCTCAAAAGTTTTGAATTCATACATATCAATATAATCTTTCAGATCGCGGGAGTATGGACCATTTTGAAAAAATACTTTTTTCCCGCTAAATCTTGCCATTAAGAGGTTAGATAATTGACTATCTGCATTGACTTTCTTATAATAATCCTCTGACTTCCCGAAATGACCAGACAACTGTTTTAATGCAGTTTCATGAAGATGTCCGAGAAATAACCTGGAAGATTTAACCGGTTGTCTGGTTATACTCATATAACACAGACAATCTTTATCAAGTTGATCTGCTGTTAATTTCTCGGTATTAAAAGGATTCATGTTTATACACCACGTCCCGGTAGATATTAAGAGGAACTTCCCATTACTGCTAGAGAAATAAGGTGCAAGGGAGGCTGAACTGTCGTGAATACCTATACCGACCAAAAGTTTCTTTCCATCAATAACTACCTCATTCAATGTTTCAACCGGGACAGGATCAGGCAGATTCAGACCGTGAACTTTGATCCAGGGATGATAATCCATCTTATCAAAATCCCATAAAGCAGTATGGCATCCTATTGAGGTATGTTCGGAATAAATCTTTTGTGTAATTAAATAAGAGAGATACTGCGGTAAGTGAAGAATGTGTTTTATTTTGGCAAACACTTCCGGCTTAATGGTCTTAAGCCAGAGAGGCTGTAAACCGGAATTAAGCATTCCAAGAGCCGGAGACGCTGTCCTTCTGCAAAACTCATCTCTGCCTCCATTTCTTTTATATAAGCTTTCAGGAATCTTTTCATCTATTGGTTTCAGATAATTATAGACAGGTGTAAGTCTATTCCCATTTTCATCAAGATAAACAAGAGAAGCGCCATAGGTGGTAAAATTAACAGCCTTAAGATCATATTTATCTGAATGCACCAGTTGAACAAGAGACTCTTTTATCCAATGCTCAATGTGTTCAATATCATCACATTCGAAGCCATCATCATCCAGAATTTCGGTAAATTTTTCTTCAATTTCAGAGACTATCTTAAAGTCTTCATTAAAAAGAATTATCTTTTTGTTTGTCTTGCCAATGTCGTAAATTGCAATAACTGTCTCTTTCATTTTTACCCCCAATCCCGCGATGCGGGACTTTAAACATCTTTTTCTATTATTATCTTTTGAGAAGCACCTCTTTTTCGTACTTCACAATCTCATCTATATAATCCTGTCCTACAGGAACTTTATTCTTCATACAATAGTAGTCGTAGACAGCCCCGAAAGGCATTGTTTTAAGAAGTTCAAGTAACGCGAGTCTTTCAAAGTTTTTGCCATCTTCTTCAAACTTAACAAGTGTCTTGAACGGCTCAAGAAGAGCATACATAAAAGCTAACTGGGCTGAGCGGGTTCCAATAACATAAGCTCCTATACGATTTAAACTGGCGTCGAAGAAATCCAGTCCTATATTAACCCTGTTCAAAGCTTTTGCCCTGACTATTTCCTGTGTAATAAGCAAAAGTTCTTCGTTAAAGGTAAGAACGTGATCGCTGTCCCATCGTACACCCCGGGTTAAGTGTAAAAGTATCTCATCAACAAAATGAAGAATTGAGGAAACCTTATCCCCTACTTGTTCGGTAGGATGGAAATGGCCATTATCAAGAGTTATTAAAATGTTGTTCTTTATTGCATATCCAAGATAGAAGTCGTGCGATCCGACTACCATCGACTCAGATCCTATACCAAATAACTTGCTTTCAACTGAATCCTTAAGATGGTTTTTGGGGTATTTAACAGCGAAGATCTCATCCAGAGATTTCTTCAGTTGTTTCCGAAGAGTATTCCTGTCAACAGGAGTATCTTTCATTCCATCGGGTATCCAGATGTTATGTACAGCAGGAGTGCCAAGTTGTTTTCCCATTTCAGCGCTGATAGCCCGGCATCGTTTTGTATGCTCAACCCAGAATTTCCTGATCTTTTCATTCTTGCTTGAAAGGGTAAAGCCATCATCAGCTAAAGGATGCGAGAAACAAGTACAGTTGAAATCAAGACCGATGCCTCTCTTTTTAGCCCAGTCAATCCAACCCTGAAAATGTTTTGGCTCGATCTGATCGCGATCAACAAGCTTACCATCAAACTCCCCATAAATTGCATGAAGATTTAATCTTTGTTTTCCCGGAAGAAGCGACATCACCTTATCAAGATCGGATCTCATCTGTTCGATAGTTTTTGCTTTCCCTGGAAAGTTACCTGTAGCCTGAATGCCACCTCCGCCAAGAACTGATCCGGGTTTCTCAAATCCACCAACATCATCTGTCTGCCAGCAATGCAAGCTGATATTTATCTTGTCCATTTCTGCAAGTACCTTGTCGGTATCAACTCCCAGTGCAGCATATTCTTCTTTTGCAATCTGATATGACTTCTCAATAAGTTCCTTTTTCATAATATAATTGTATTAAACATAACGTTTCACTTTTGTCTTAATGCTCCGGTTTGCGGTTCGCGGCTCGCGGCATGCGGTTAATTTTTCACTTTTGTCTTTTTACTTTTGTCTTTTGTCTTTAGTCTTTATTCCATATAGAACACCTGTTCCAAAGGAATTGTTACCGGAGAGTTATCCGGATTTGTTTCCATAATATCGGCCATAAATTTCCACCATTTTTTGACAACTTCAGTATTTCCAAGATCCTGCGATGAGCTCTCTCCGGATTGTTCCTGATAAGCAAAAAGCGTGTTAGTTTCTTCATCGAGGAAGATTGAATAGTTTCCAATTCCTTCCTTTTTAAGTAAAAGTACAAGTTCGGTCCATATTTCACTATGACGTTTTTTATACTCCTCCTTAAAACCGGGAATCATTTTCATTTTAAAACCAAATCTCTTTGTCTCCATATTAGTTAGCCTAATTTAACTACAAACGTTGATAGTATAAGTAGAATTATTCCTATTGATAATACAATTAATGTTTTTCTTCTTACCCCCTGCCATTCATTCAGGAAGATACCCCATATATTACTGATTGCAATATTTAATGCCATCAGGATGCTCCACCCGAACACAGCCATTCCCGGGGAAAGTTTGCTTACGCCCATCCCAAAAAAATGAAACTGAAGGAACCATAAGAGCCCTGCAAGGAATGTAAAAAACAGATTATTCAGCAGAATGCTGCCAGACACAGTATAATAGTCTGTGTAGGTTTTATTTTTAATATTCAGATAACCACAATATATAAGGTTCGTAATAAAACCTCCGAAGAGAATGAATATGAGCGATGGATTCTTTTGAAAGAGAGGATTCGTACCATGGGCCAGAGCCACAGTTTCTATTGGCTTTGCAGATTCGAAACCAAAATTAAAGCAAGCGCTCATTACCCCTGCGAAGATGGCAATCAGGATTCCCTTTTTCAGAGCAAATTCTTTAACGGCGGCTCTTTTTTCCTCATCAGACATCTCTTTGCTTTTGAGTGAGCCGGCATATCCAATAATTGCAATTCCAACTACTGTTATTGATACACCTATTATAGTTAGTATTCCTGCGGT
>JANYIW010000098.1 GCA_025358645.1 Bacteroidales bacterium | reverse complement strand
CTTCCCCGGGAAAAGAAGGTCAATCATTCATAATTATGACAACAAAAGAATTGGCTCTGGAATATTTCTGGTAATGATTTTACAATGCTTACCATTACTATTTTATAACTCACAACCATTTATTGCAGTAATTTTCACTCTCACATTCTTTGCAGGCAATACTTTTCTTCCAGTATATTTGAATTACGGTACACTCTTCACAGTTTTTTCATCCGGAGCGGATCTGAGTATTTCATTTGAAGAGTTTTGTAAAAAATTTGAAGTATCACCCCGTGAAACAGATATAGTACGCGAAATATGCAACGGGTTAAGCAATAAAGAAATATCTGAAAAGCTTTTTATAAGTCTTCAAACTGTAAAGGATCATACTCACCGGATCTATACCAAAACCAATGTGAAGAGCCGTGTTCAGCTTATATACCTTGTGAAGGAACTTAAAATACATTAATTCACTTTTCAGAATTTTCAAGACGATTTGACCTTTTTCATCAAATAGTCGATAAAGTATTTGGAGAATAATTTTATATGTTTTAGTTTTGTCGCACTGATTTTCAATAGAAACAAAAAAGAATGTTAGTACAACACGAAGAAGCCAGAGCGAAGATTATTGATATTGCACGTAATATCTTCTCCCATTTTGGTTTCAAGAAGACCACGATGGAGGAAATTGCACTTGCAACAAAAAAAGGAAAGTCTTCCATCTATTATTATTTTAACAGTAAGGAAGATATTTTTAAAGCTGTTATCGAGAAGGAAGCAGATGAACTAAAGGATGAACTTTATAAAAAGATTGCCGATATTGAAGATCCAATTGAAAGATTGAAGGTCTATATAACTGTAAGAATGCGGAAACTTAATAAGCTCACAAATTTCTATACCGCCCTTAAAAGTGAATACCTGAGCCACCTCGAATTTATTGAACAGATACGTAAGAG
Source organism: Bacteroidales bacterium (assembly GCA_025358645.1). Lineage (GTDB taxonomy): Bacteria > Bacteroidota > Bacteroidia > Bacteroidales > VadinHA17 > LD21. Next base: position 7,389 of record JANYIW010000098.1, on the reverse strand, counting down.
CTATGATCAGGATGAAGTCAGAGTTGTTACTATAATAATCCAGGAAGGAATTGAAAAAGGCAAATTTTCAGTTGAAGATCCTCATCTAAGCGCTGTCGCAATCGTTACCGCAATGAAAGGTCTCGAAGTTCCACTCTTTATTAACAAGGAACACGGGAACTTTGAAGCCAGGCTTGACAGTCTTCTCAATTTTCTTTTTTACGGGATAGTCAGCAGATAATTTTTTTTACCAATTATTAGACCATTTGACCATTTAAGTCGAATACGTAATATGTTAAACATTTTAAATATCATGAAAACAAGAGCTTCTTTTATTATTCTGATCCTCGCATTAAGCACCATAATATGCAAAACAGATGCACAATCACTTCAGGTTTCACCTGAACTTAAGGAGCTAATCGGGCTTTCGGTAAACAAAGACCGTAAAGTAGCGGAAAAAGGCATTGATAAACAGATTGCCCAGGTACAAAAAAAAGCTGTCAGATCATCCTACATCCCCAAGCTGGAATTAGGCGGAAAATATGTATTTGCTTATTCAACTCTTAATACAAAAATTGGTGATGTCGAAGGTTTCGAAAGTATCACAAAGTTCCAGGAATTGATGAAGAATCCTGCTTTCCCTGTAATGTTTCCAAGCCTTTCCGGAATTGCCGGCGAAATTACTAAGCTTCAGAACTTACTGACCCAACAAGGGATACAACTTCCTTCAATCTCTAATAATCTGGATGGAGATTTATATGGCAATTATATTGGAATTGACGCTACTGTAAAAATGTTGATTTATAGCGGAGGCCAGGTTCCGAATCTTTCTAAGGCATTAACGGAAAAGATAAAAGTACAGGAAGCATTGTCAGATAAATGCAAGTCAGACGTTATCAGCGAAGTTATAACCTATTATGACCAACTTGCATTGCTTAATCAGTCGAAACATGTTCTTGACGAATCACTTGCCAGATTGGCTGCTGAAAAAAAATATGCGGTAACTGCTTTGAAAAATGGATTGGCAACATCGTTCGACACACTTAAAATAGCAGTTGCAAATGCTAACCTGGATGCAAAACTTTCAGAATATGAAAGCAGGAAAACGTTGCTTTACCAGAAGTTATCTCAGCTCACTGGTAAACCAGTATCGGGTTTCGAAAATATGAACCCTGATTTAAACATATTGTTGTATACCAATTCAGACTCCGACATCACTAACAGGGCAGAATATCGTGCCCTTACAGCGGGAATTGAAGCACAGAAATATCTTTTAAAGTCAGAGAAGTCACATTCCCTGCCAAAGGTTCAGGCAATAGCATCGGCGCGGTATGACAATGTTTTCAATGCGAAAGCTGATTTTAATGCCCCTATACCAATGAACATGAAGATTGAAAACATTGGACTAGGTCCAACATATATGGTTGGAGCAGGTTTCAAATGGGAAATATTCGACCGCTCAGGAGGTTCAGCTAAAGTTCGTCAGGCAAAACTGGAAGTAATCAAGGCGGAAAATGCACGGGATGAAGCACGGGAATTACTTGAACTAAACCATGTAAAGGTTTCTACAAATTACCAGGCTTCGATATCACAGGTAACATATAAAGATAAACAACGCTTTGCTGCCCGAATGGCACTTGAACTGGCTCAAAAGTCATATAATGAGGGTATGATAAATATTACCGAACGATTGGCAACAGAAACAGAAATGCAAAATGCAGAACTCGAATACCTGCAGGCTGTTTTTTCACAACGACAATCGGTACTTGAATGTTACAAAGCCACTGGTGATCTTACATTATCAAATATCCGATAAAATTTAAATAATAGTATAAACAAAACCTGTCATCAAACTTATAATTTTTAACATAATGAAAACAATTAATAAAAGAAATTCGGGGATGCTGTTAGCGTTTTTAACCTTGCTTTTAGTAATCGCTATAGTAAGCTTTATAGGATGGATAGTAGTAAAACCTGAACCAATAATTTTACAGGGACAGGCCGAAGCAACAGAAGTACGCGTTTCAGGTAAAGTTCCCGGACGAATAGACAAATTCATGGTATCAGAAGGTATGACTGTAAATAAAGGAGATACTCTTGTATTGATCAGTGCTCCTGAATTAAACGCAAAATTGATGCAGGCTACATCGGCAGAAGATGCAGCAAACGCACAGAATCAAAAAGCAAACAAAGGCGCACGTGCGGAACAGATTGCCGGTGCGTATGAGTTGTGGCAAAAAGCAGAAGTCGGAAAGAAATTGGCAGAATTAACTTTTAAACGCGTGCAGAACATGTTCAGCGAAAGTGTTATTCCCGAACAAAAACGTGATGAAGCCGAGGCTAATTACCAGGCAGCAATTGCAACTTCAAAAGCAGCAAAATCACAATACGATATGGCAATAAATGGCGCTGAGAAGGAAGATAAGCTCGCCGCTGCTGCATTGGTTAATCGTGCAAAGGGAGCTGTTTCAGAGGTGGAATCATATCTCTCGGAAACAATGCTTGTTTCACCAATAAATGGTGAAGTCTCGGATATTTTCCCCAAACAGGGTGAATTGGTTGGTTCGGGAGCTCCCATCATGAATATTGTTGACCTCAGTGATATCTGGGTAGTTTTCAATATCCGGGAAGACTTGCTGGCTAATATAAAAACAGGAAAGGAGTTTGAGGCAAATATCCCTGCCCTGGGCTCCAAAAATATCAGGCTGAAAGTCAATTATATTAAAGCCATGGCGAGTTATGCCACATTTAAAGCTACAAAAAACAACGGTGGCTTTGATGTAAAAACCTTTGAGGTACGGGCAAAACCTGTAACAGCTGTTGAAGGACTGCGTCCGGGAATGAGTCTGATGGTTAACTATGAAAAGCTTAAATAAGTGACAAAAGTTTACCTGAAAAAATTACCAGATTAATCATCTGTATTCTAAAGTTATAGCACTGAAATAAAATACAATGAATTCATTTATTACACGCATTCGGGAAGTTGCAAAACGGGAAGTAGACCGAATGTCTTCGCGTGGACTTTACATCCTAATGGTTCTCATCCTTCCCATCCTGACCATTTTGTTTTTCTCTTCTCTTCTAAAGGAAGGCGTTCCTACAAAAATGCCTGTCGCGATTGTTGATCTTGACCAGACAGCCACTTCCCGCAAAATTGCCCGTGCTATAGACGTTACTCCTTTAAGTAAAGTCACTGAATACCTTCAATCGGAAACTGAAGCCATGTCGGAACTGCGGACAGGCAATATTTACGGTTTTGTAATCTTACCAAAAAACCTGCAGACTGATATTTTTGAATCGAATCAACCGGTTGTCAGTTACTATTATCAAAATGGATTTCTTATCGCCGGCGGCTTGATGCAGAACGATTTAACGCTTATTCTTAACACATTATCTGCAGGCATTAACATTCAGAAACGTGAAGCCATGGGTCAGCAGGAGGACTACATCATGTCGCAGGTACAACCTATTCAACTTAGCACTCATCAATTGTTCAATCCAACTGCAAGTTACCCGGCCTATATTACCACCATAATACTGCCAATTATGCTGCAACTCTTCATATTGCTTATGACAGTTTACAGTATCGGTATAGAGATAAAGGAAAGGACTTCGCGTGAATGGTTACATCTTTCGGACAAGTCGATAGTTATTGCACTTACAGGCAAGCTATTACCCTATACAATAATTTTCTTTCTTATAATGATGTTTCAGAACTTCATGCTTTACAAGGTGATGCAGATACCTATGCATAGCAGCCTGGGTTGGTTAATGCTTGGTTCCCTTATGTTCGTGCTGGCATACCAGGCTATCGGACTATTTTGCGTCGGGTTACTTCCTATGATGCGCCACTCACTGAATTTGGCAGCATTTTACGGAATCCTGGCACTTACATTATGCGGATTTTCCTTCCCGATTGAGTCAATGCTACCGATATTCCGGTATTGGGCAGGAGGTTTTCCCGTAAGACACTATATGCATATTTTCCAGAGTCAGATACTTGCAGGATTCGAACTGAGATATTCTATTGTATCATACCTGTACCTGTTGATATTTCTGCTTGTGCCCTTAACGATTATAAGACGTCTCAAATCAGCACTGATTTATCAGAATTTTATTGAAAATGTTCATAAAACCTGATACAGTAATCCGGTAAAAACTCTGAAATAATAAAAATACAATGGCTAATAGCTACAATTTTAATCTTATACAATGAAAGACAGTAACTTAAATATATTAATACAAATCAGTGATGGATTACGCAGCCTGCCCAGGATAATTATGCGTGAATTCCAGCTTATATTTTCTGATGTGGGGGTTATGATATTAATATTTGCAGTTCCACTCATATACCCAATGCTTTATTCCTTTATTTATTATCCTGAAGTGGTTCGCGAAATGCCCATAGCTGTTGTTGACATGTCGCATTCGTCAGATAGCAGACAGTTTATCAGGAATATTGATGCAACTCCCGACCTGAAGGTGACTGCCAGTAGTGTTTCTATGGAAGAAGCAATTTTAATGTTCAGGAACCGGAAAATTCGTGGAATTGTCCAGATTCCTGAAACCTTCAGTTCAGATATAGCTTTACAGCGCCAAACAACGATTTCGGCATATGCAGATATGGAGTTCTTTCTGTATTATAAAGCGATGTTAACAGGAACAAGTTTCGTAGCACTCGAAACAGGTAACCAGATTCAGATTAAAAATCTGATGAATAGCGGATTAACCGGGAGGCAGGCGGAAATTACCGCCAGACCTCTGAAATTTATTGATAACGCTATGGCTAATCAGTCCGGGGGTTTTGCCAGCTATGGTATTCCTGCAGCGCTTATACTGATAATACAACAGACATTGATTATTGCAATAGGTATTCTGGCAGGAACTACACGCGAAAGACATGTCTTTGGAACACTGGTGCCGTTGGATCGTAAACGTATGGGGACATTTCGGCTTGTGGCAGGAAAATCAACGGCATATTTCACAATTTATGCTTTGTTGAGCATTTATATGCTGGGCATGATACCTGAATGGTTTGGTTATGGACAATCGGCCGGCTTTATCGGATTAGTGGCGCTTATAACTCCATTTATACTTTCAAGTATCTTTCTGGGACTCACTCTTTCGGTCGTTTTCAAAAACAGGGAAAGCGCTATGATGTTATACCTGTTCACTTCAATACCATTATTGTTTTTATCAGGGATTATATGGCCAATCTCAAATTTCAGTACTATATGGCTGTTAGTTCGTGATATATTCCCCTCTTCAAACGCAATTTTCGGATACATTAAAATGAACTCATTGGGAGCAACAATTTTTGAAACCAGGAAAGAGATCCTGACACTCTGGGTACAAACCGGATTTTATTTCCTGACAGCTTGCATTACTTATGGCTACCAGGTGAATTTTTCGGAACACCTGCGTGGTGAACTCTCTATGCATCCTTTTAAAGAAGTCAGGGAAAGAATTGTCAGCGGGCAGTAAATCAGGTGTATAAAATAATTACATAATAAACTTTAATTTGATAATAATACAAAAATGAAAACAAAATTATTTTTTTCCGCAGCAATAGCTGTATTGCTTTTAACCTGCCAGACAATGCAGGCTCAGTTAAAATATGGTATTCATGCCGCCGGGAACCTTGAAACACAGGCTAAACTCGGACAACTCTGGAATAACTCGGATCTGTACCAGGGATTCCTTATCGGCGGATTTCTTGATTACAAAGTAGGAAATACCATTTCACTCCAGACTGAACTCAATTATCAGAAAAAAGGAGGAAAATACACCTCAACATCTGAAGGATCAGAATCAATTGTCAGGAGAGAATTTAACTATGTGACAGTACCCATCCTGCTCAAAGGTAACTTTCATGATAAAGGTTTGGGTGATAACTGGGATCTGACATTGTTCACAGGTCCGTATATTGGATTTCTAACCTCAGCACATTCAAATATTAAGACAGGAGGGAATAGAACTTCTATTGATATTCAAAATCAGGCTGACAAGAATGACTGGGGTATTATTTTCGGCGGAGGTGTTTCTTATAAGCTCGCAAATGGAGGTGCAATTATCGGTGAACTAAGATACCAGATGGGATTGAATGAAGTAGATAAACTAAATACCGATCTGCGTAATAAAGGTATGGGGCTAACATTAGGATACAGGTTTTGAAATCAGAGTGTTTTAATTGACAGGCCGTTTCCTACGTGGAACGGCCTTTTTAATTGAATTTCAGGTAAACGATCAGTCTGCCTGTAAAATCCAGTGAAAAACTATTACCTGACGATTCATTCAGAGTAGCACACCACCAGTTTTTTATTTTTGTTCCTGATAGCGGATAACGCAACCCTCCTGATGTAACTTTTGTCTCGGGATCAATCGAAAAAATCGAGACCTGCTGACCCGGGAATGATGATATCGCGGAACTCTTCAAAAATGGTCGCAGTATTCCTGTATCAGTTACCATTATCACATTCATATCCATTACATACTCAGCTAGAAGTGAAATATTACCTATGGTATGATCTTCTCTCTTTCCTGTTGCACCTACGATTACAATATCCTTAAAACCATTATCACTGCACCAGGAAACGGCTTTTGTCAGATCGTTGGTATCCTGATTCTCATCAAGGTAAATACGATCGGCAAACATTCTTGTCAGATCATCCGTCAGGGAGTCCAGATCTCCAACAATGGCATCAGGTTTCAACCCGTATTGAAGAAGGTTTTGAGCGCTTCCGTCGCAGCAAACTATCCTATCAGCCTTTTTCAGATAACCGAGTGGGATCTCATGTTGCGGAAAGACGCCATCGGCTACAATAACAGTATAGGATCGTGGTTGAAAATCGTTCATATTTTTCTTTTATCTGAATACCGGATAGTTTTTTTCCATGCTGCCAGTCCCACAAAAGACATTATACCGTACACAAGATACAGAATAACTGTTGGATAAAGTCCACGTGTAAAAAAAAGAACTGCCGATACAAAATTTACAACAATCCATAGATACCAGTGTTCATAAATTTTACGTGCCAGCATCCATGTTGCAACTATTGATAAAGAAGTAATAAATGCATCCCTGACCGGAACCGGAGAGTCAGTCAACTTTGTCAGAACCAAATACATCGCAATATATAACAAAACGAAAACAAGAGCCAGTATGATACCCGTCCTGGGCTTTAATCTCGTCACCTGCAATTTACCTTTCTCCTTCTCTCTTTTCTGCTCTGTAGTCTGAGCCCTGAGCTCTGTGACATCTTCATTCCGTCCCCTGCTCTGTGCGCGCCCCTCTCCCCCTGATTCTTTCACCCCCTTCCCCAAAATGGGGGTATCGTTCAGTTGTACATCTGAGATTTGCCCTGAGCCCTGTGCCCTGTGCTCAGAGCCCCTCACCCACCAGTACCATCC
>JANYIW010000077.1 GCA_025358645.1 Bacteroidales bacterium | reverse complement strand
TTATCTCAATTACTCCGTCTTTGCCTTTTGATCCATATTTATCTGTAAATTTTTTCAGAACGCTAATCGATTCAATTGCATTGGGATCTATCTTTTCTGCTTCAGCCTGAGTCATTGTTATTCCATCCACCACCCATAGAGAAGGCGGTCCGTCACCCTTAAATTTAATACCTGCCAGTGGTGGCAGCGGCGGCAGTGGTGGGGGTGGTGCGTCATTAATATTAATATTTGAAACACTGTCTGGTAAAGGAGCAGGAGGAGGTGGTGGTGATGGTGGCGGTGTATTAGCTTTGGAAGTACGATGTTTTATTGTATCTCTCTCCAAATTGATATTAATGCTTCTATTATCAGATTTTTGCAATAAAGAAGTCTCTTCGGGTAATTTCCCAACGCGTTCTTCCACATCTTTATATTTGTAGTCAGGCTTAGCGAATGCATATAATACAATCGCAAAGACAGGAAGTATAAGAAGTATCTTCATCTTCCTGTAGGGTGAGCTTATTATATTTTTCATCATGTTAAATCTTTTTTTGTTAAGTGAGTAACTGAAAGAATTTGCCAGACTGACGACAGGAACGCCAACAATCTGATTTAGCAGAGCTGCCCTGTAAATTGCCGGATCTGATGTTCGCTGCAGCGCCACCTCATCGGCAAGGTATTCATGGTTCTGCCTTATGAACCGGACATAAATCCAGACAAGAGGATTAAACCATTGCAACATACAAAGCAATTCAACCAACACCAGGTCAAACCAGTGCTTTTGCCCGATATGTACCAGTTCGTGATTCATAATCTCCTTCGTTTCAATGTCTGTAATTGAAGGATTGACAAACACATAGGAGAAAAATGAAAACGCAGAGGTATACTCGGTTGTTTTAATCAGTTTTACCGGATGTACAGTAATAATCTCGGATCTTCTTATTGCTTTGAGAATCGATCTGCCTTGTCTTATTATAAGAGTCAACATAAATAAGACTCCCGACACATATAAAATCAATAACATTATTTTGAGATCCGGGATAATACTATTTCCTGTATTCTGAATTTCGCTGACAACTCCACTGTTGGTCTGGAATGTTCTTATAACAGGCAGAACAACAGTATAATGAATTGAGATCAACGGGAATAAAAACGAGGTCAGAATGCCTGCTAACAGATAGATTCTGTTTAATAAGAAAAATCTTTCATTTCTCAGGAAGAGTATGAATATCAACGTGAATCCTGCAAGCCAGACTACTGATTTAAATAAGTATAATGCAAGTGTTTCCATTATTTTCGTTTTTTATCTTTTGACAATTCTTTTCTGGTATCCTCCAGCAACTCATCAAACTCTTTAACTGTAAGGTCTTTTTCGCGGGCAAAGAATGAAGCCATTGCCAGAAATGAGTTGTTGAAATAATCCTCCATCAGTCCAAATAACCGGCTCTTCGAGTAATCGCTTTTAGATATCAGCGGATGATAAAGATAAACATTGGCATAAGCTTTATGTCCAACATAACCTTTCTTTTCAAGCACTCTCAATACTGTCGATACTGTATTGCGTGCTGGTTTCGGGTCGCTGAAACTCTCACGGATATCTTTTACAAGACCATCTTTCATGTCCCATAAGATCTGCATTACCTGTTCTTCTGCTTTTGTCAGTTGCATTGTGTTATCGTTTTAAGTTGCTGGTTGCTGGTTTTAGTCACCTTTACCTCAACCTTTACCTCAACCTTTACCTTAAATTATCAATCCTTCACAACAAAGATATGACTATTTATATAGTCACGCAACTATTTTGCAATAATAATGACTATTATTTTAGTCATTTATTGTAATGCCCTGATATTCCATTTATTAAAAAATTTAATTTAGAAAACCCTTTGAACCACGGAGTGGTTCCGCTGTTGGCTTCAGCCAACGGATATAAGACCTCTCCCAACGAGGGCTTTAGCCCAATATCTCTTGCAAATATATTTAATTACCATTCAATCATCATTGGGCTAAAGCCCCGTTAAAGCTGTGCTTCATAGTCCGTTGGCTTCAGCCAACGGTAATTGACAAAACGTTGATCCGGTTATTAATATTTTAGCTGCAGCTAATGGTATTGACAAAGCGTTGATCCGTATGGTTATTAATACGTTGGCTTTAGCCAACAGTGAACCACTGCGTGGTTCACAATTATTGTGGTTCCATCAATAATAATGGTTCCACCAATAATGGTGGTTCCATCAATAATAGTTATGATTGGAATTTTTTAACTAATTTGCATCAGCAATTAATTTTAAACATTATACTATGAAAAGAAACATTATTTTATCATTATCATGTGCAGCAGCGATGTTAATCATGCTTCCTTCCTTTGGCCAGGGGTCAAATAAACTTACTGAAAAAGAGAAGAAAGACGGATGGGTTTTATTATTCAACGGTAAAGATTTTAAAGGCTGGCGCCAATGCAATGGGACTGCAATGCCTAAAAACTGGATCATTGAAGATGGTACCATGAAAGTTTTTACCGCTGAAGGAAAGAAACCCGGCGAGGGATCAAACGGGGATATTGTATTCGGTGATAAGAAATTCAAAAACTTTGAATTATCAGTAGACTGGAAAGCCAGTAAAATGGCAAACTCAGGAATTTTCTTTAATGTAAGAGAAGTTCCGGGACAACCAATATACTACGCTGCACCTGAGATTCAGATTCTCGACAATGTCGATGCTACAGACAATAAGGTTGCCAGTCACCTTGCAGGATCATTATACGATATGATTGCAGCTGATCCTAAAACCGTTCATCCAGCCGGTGAGTGGAATACGATGCTGATTTCAGTCAAAAACGGTAAAGTAACTCATATTCAAAACGGGGTAAAGGTTGTAGAGTATGAATTATGGACACCGGCATGGGATGCTCTTGTTGCCAAGAGTAAATTCAAAACATTCCCGGGATTTACAGAAGGAATTGCCAAAGAGGGTTTTATCGGACTCCAGGACCATGGATACCCAGTATGGTTCAGAAATGTAAAAATCCAGGAGATAAAATAATAAATGACGATTGAACAAATAAAAAAGCGCATTCAGGTATTTTAACCCTGTTTGCGCTTTTTTTTGTGGGTTGTACTGGAATCGAACCAGTGACCCCTACCCTGTCAAGGTAATGCTCTAAACCAACTGAGCTAACAACCCGAGCTAACAACCCGGTAATTTCTTATTCAGATAATCTGCTCTAAACCTCCCGATAGCTATCGGGATGAGCTAACAACCCGAGCTAACAACCCGGTAATTTCATTCAGATAATCTGCTCTAATCCTCCCGATAGCTATTAGGATGAGCTAACAACCCGGTAATATACATAAAAAACAAGTTTTGTCTTTTACTAAACTATTGTAAATCAACACGCATGTAGACTTCTGCATTTGTATTAAAAAGGCACATTCTCTGAAATACAATGAAATCAAAAACCGAAATGATCAGTGCTCGTTTACGTGTCTACGGCAAAAATAGCACAAATATTTCTGATAATTGTCAAGTGCAATTAGAAATTCGCAATTACACGGATAAGCCTTTAAGGATCAGTGCTAAGGACGGCAATTTGAAACTATTGCACCTGAAGCCACAACACATGAAAAAAGGAGTATGCGTTGGTAGGGCAGACGCAAATTTAATCAATGCCCGTCTGAATAAACTGAAAGAACAATTGCGTTATGTTATGCAATTTCTACAGTATAGCAAGATTCCGATTGACAAACCGACTGTAGAAGATTTTTTGTATCGAAGATATTCTGATGTGTTCTCCTATTTTACGGAAGTAACAGACGCTGAAGATGCAGAGCAATTTTTTAAGTACTTAAATCAAAGCCTTGAGGATAACCAGAGGGAAGCACTTGAACATAATAAATTTCTGTTGAGTATCGGCATGTATCAGGCAACTGGTTTTATGGAAGGTTTGAATCTACATAACTTTGAAACTTGCAGAAAAGAAACCATCATACCGAATTTCACTAAGTGGTGTAAATCCATCGGTGTCAATGATTACCCGATTGTAAAATTTGACAAAAAGGCGTTCGATAGTTTCACCCGATTCATGATTGACCAACCAAGGAAACGTACGAAGGCAGGGAAGGAAGAATACTATTCTGTTAAAACAATTGATAATATGATTAAAGAAGTCCGCATATACCTCAAAGCACTTAAAGACCTTGATTATAATATTGATGCTACTTCGCTGGAATTTAAACTTGTAAAGGGAAATAGGAAAAATGCACACATCAAATTTGTCAATAACGAGAAAGATAATGTGTTCAGTATTACTGCTGAAGAACTTAATAAAGTTCGATATGCTGTTAACGATAACAACTTGCAGGAAATATTAAGACGTGCAGCAACGCTCTTCACATTACAAACCCTGCTTGGTGGATTACGAGTTTCTGAACTAAACCTCATCACAAAAGATTCTTTTAAATTGGTAAATGACAGGTATTACTGTTTCATCACAACGAAGAAAACCAAGAAAATGATAGATTCTCCACTACATTCAGAACTTCTGCCGATTCTTGAAAAAATAAACTTTAATATTGACGCACTGAAATTCCGAACAAATAATGATTACAATACTGCATTGCGGGATCTGGCTGAGAAACTTGAATTAAAACGTGATATCGTGCAACTTGATAGCAGAGCAAACGCAGATACTCAGGGAATAAAAACTGAAAAACTATATAACCTCTTTACCACGAGACTTGCACGTAAAGCAGCAATTACACTATTGTTTGCAACAGGAAAATATTCTCTTGAGCAGATTGCAAAAATGACCAAGCACAGTCTAACGGCAATACAGTATTATGTTGCTGTTTTGACTGATGAAAAGGCTGAAATGATGGGTAGTTTATAGACCTATTTATGTGATCCCTGATTGTTGCTGTTTTATCGGAAAAATGTAG
>JANYIW010000062.1 GCA_025358645.1 Bacteroidales bacterium | reverse complement strand
CATAGCTAAAAATCAGTTTAATACAGTTAGAGATACTCTGATAAAAACATTATGGGAAAAAGTTGAAGCTAATCTCAGGAAACAATTCGCTGATAGGTCAGGCTGGGATATAAAAAGGGATAAGCAAATTTCAGACATGTTCTCAAAAATTTATCTTCACGACAGGGAGATCAAAATGCAAATAAATGAATTGCCTTCTTTCTTTTTTGGTTGGGAAAGACTCTGTCAGAAGTATCCATATTACGGGTTCTGGATAAATACTGATTCTGATGAATATAAAGTAGATGAAATAACTACTTATCTTAAATCTAGAAAGCATGAAATTGCAAAGGGGTTGGGAGGACCTGATGGATGTTGGCTTTTCTGGGGACAGGATAAACAGATTGACTTTAATAATGATAATACTCTCTTAAATATTATACCCGATAGAGTTGATAGTAAAGCAAAAGGGTTATCTGACATGTTACTTGATTTATTCAACGATATGCAGGATAGCTATAATTATATTAAAAAAGAATTTAAAAAATGAGTTCAAATACTTCAAGTATTGTAAGCAAAGTATGGTCATTCTGTAACCCCCTCCGCGATGTAGGAGTTGGTTACGGAGATTATCTCGAGCAGCTTACATATCTGCTATTCTTAAAAATGGCAGACGAGTATAGCAAGCCTCCCTATTATCGTCAGCTTAATATTCCAAAACTATATAACTGGGAAAGTTTAACTTCAAAAAAGGGAGCTGAACTTGAACTGCATTATGCCACATTGCTTCGCGAACTAAGCACTCAGAAGGGAATTCTTGGTCAGATCTTCACAAAGAGCCAGAACAAAATCCAAGACCCGGCTATGCTTGCCAAGGTAATTGATATGATAGGCAGCGAAAACTGGTTGGTAATGGGTGCCGATGTTAAAGGCGATATTTACGAAGGATTGTTGGAAAAAAATGCCGAAGACGTAAAGAGTGGTGCCGGGCAGTATTTTACTCCCCGTGCGTTGATCAGGGCTATGGTGGAATGTGTTCAGCCTCAACCGGTGAAAACAATTGCCGACCCGGCATGTGGTACCGGTGGCTTTTTCCTTGCTGCTTATGATTACCTGGTTTCAAATAACAAACTCGATAAAGAACAAAACAAATTTATTAAGCTTCAGACTTTCTATGGAAATGAGATAGTTGCCGGGACAAGAAGACTGGCTCTAATGAATCTTTTCCTTCACAACATAGGAGATATCGACAGCGATAATTTCATTTCTCCTGCCGATGCTTTAATAGCAGCCTCTCCAACTACTTACGATTATGTATTGGCTAATCCCCCATTCGGTAAAAAGAGCTCCCAAACCTTTACAAACGATGAGGGCGAGCAGGAAAAGGATGATTTAACATATAATCGTCAGGATTTCTGGGCAACAACAAGCAATAAGCAGTTAAACTTTGTTCAGCATATCAGAACAATGCTTAAAACATCAGGAATGGCAGCGGTTGTCGTACCTGATAATGTTTTGTTTGAAGGTGGAGCAGGCGAAACGGTCCGTAAGAAATTATTGGAGACAACGGATCTGCATACTATTCTTCGTTTGCCAACTGGTATTTTCTATGCCCAAGGAGTAAAAGCAAATGTTATCTTCTTCGATAATAAAGAAGCCAGCAAAACCCCATGGACAAAAGAAATATGGGTTTATGACTACCGTACAAATATTCATCATACACTGAAAAAGAATCCTCTGAAACTCGATGATCTTAAAGATTTCATTAAATGCTACAATGCAACAAATCGTCATAAAAGAACCGAGTCATTCATTTCTGAATCAAATCCGGAAGGGCGTTGGAGAAAATTCACCTATAATGAAATAATTTCAAGAGACAAGACCAGTCTTGACATTACCTGGCTTAAGGACAAATCACTTGCCGATCTGGATAATCTTCCCGATCCTGATGTATTGGCTTCTGAAATAATTGAAAATCTTGAATCCGGACTTGAAAGTTTCAGAGAGATCATGATAAAACTGAATTCGAAAAGCTGAAATAAATT
>JANYIW010000018.1 GCA_025358645.1 Bacteroidales bacterium | reverse complement strand
GAAAGAGTTTCAGGTTTTAATCCCGTGCATGTCCCTGAATATCTGTTAAGTCAATTTTCTTTTCATAATCCGTTAGTACTTATAATATTAGTTTGGATAATGATAAAAGTAAAATCTGAAAATTTATTTGACAAGGCATTAAAATATATTATTACGGGGTTTTTTATATTCTTTTTTATTTCCAGCTTTCGTTATCGCGTTGAGCCACAATGGACTGCACTGATATGTATTCCCATGCTTATCATTTTATTTAACAATATAGCTTTTAAGCCATGGATAAGGAAATACATAAAATGGGTCACAATTATACTCTTTCCATTATTTATGATTGCGAGGTTAGCATCTGCTGTTGATTTCCTACCCATATCTTTTTTAAAAAGTGAATTCCATAAAAAGAAACAGTGGGCCAAGGATATAAACACCCTGGCGGGTAACCGTCCGGTTGTTTTTACAAACTCTTATCAACGCCCCGCCGTATATACATTTTATACCGGGGAATTTGCACATTCCCTGAATAACCTCGCCTATCGGAAAACCCAATACGACTTATGGGATTTTGAAGAAAAGGTTCATGGGAAGGAAGTTTTATATGTACCGCATTTTTTAACTGATTATTATAAGACGCAGCTGACAAAACAAATTCTATCAGATGGTGACTCAGTTTTTGTAAGAGTTTATAAGGATTTTCAATCGCTGCAGCGGGAGTGTGTGATTTTAAGCGATGATAATTATACATTCAGCAGAAGCGGGATCAATACTATTCATTTGAGGATATTTAATCCTTATCCCTTCGCGATTAATTTAATGCATAAAGAATTACCGGTTGTGTTTCAGATTGCCTTCGTAAAAAAAAGCTATATGGAGGTTAAGAAAGAACTTAAACTTCCCGATAATATTTCACAATTGAATGTGGGAGATACAATTTCAGTTGATTGTGAGTTCTCGATTGAAGATCTACCCGCCGGAATATATAAAATGGCTATATGTTCTGAAACAGGAATATTGTATGATACATATAACAGTTCATTCAGAGCAGCAAGAATCAATGACTAAAAGTCAACAATCAATCCCGAAAAGCCTACAATCACAAATTTAAAAAATTTGAATATCATTCAATACCTTTAATATTTGGGTAATGTCCAGCCATTGTGGTATTCGGGTACAATTAATTTGTTGGCTGTGCTTGTCTGAAACGATTGTTTTGAATCATCCCACATAACTTTCTCTCCTGTCCGGAAGGCAATATTTCCCATCTGGGCAACGAGGGCAACATCTCTTCCTACATTAATTCCGGCATTAAGTTTGCCGGGTGTATTGTTTTTAAGACACTCGAGGAAATTCTTAACATGAAGATCAAGTCCGATGCCAACATTTTTCTGGACAGGAAGGGCTTCAATTCTCTGCTTTTCAGGGATAACCTCCCAACCATTACGGTCGAGAACCAGTGTTCCATTTTCCCCAATATATGAAATTCCATGAGGCCTTTTCCAGTTTCCGAGACCTATGCCTATTGTATGTTCCCAGATCATGGTAAAATCCTTGAAGTCATAAACTGCTGTCATAGTATCCGGAGTTTCCATAGCATCATCGGGAAAAGCATACTTACCACCGATAGCCATTACTGATACCGGAATACTCTTTTCCATTCCATACAATATGTAGTCAATGAGATGAACCCCCCAGTCTGTCATCAATCCGCCTGCATAATCCCAATACCATCTGAAAGTGAAATGGAAACGGTTTTTATTAAATGGACGCTTTAATGCCGGTCCGAGCCACATATCATAATCAACGCCGTCAGGAACCGGGGAATCAGGGACTTTGGGAACAGCGCCTTTCCAATCTACATACGACCATGCCTTGCAAGTGCGGATACGACCTAACTTTCCGGATTTCACATAATTGATGGCATCAACAAAATGAGGCTGGCTTCTTTGCCATTGGCCTACCTGTACAATCTTTCCGTGTTTCTTTACGGCTCGCTGCATGATGTTGATTTCAGCAATCGAATTACCGACAGGTTTCTCAATATAAGCATGTTTCCCTGCTTCGAGGGCATCAACCAGTATAAGACAATGCCAGTGATCGGGAGTTCCGTTTATTATCACATCAATATCTTTGTTCTCAAGCATTTTGCGGTAATCGACGTAAAGTTTCGGTTTTGGGAACCCAAGCTTTACAAGAGCATCTGTTCTGTTATTGAGTACATTGCGATCGATGTCGCACATAGCAATACATTCAACTTCAGGATTTTTCAGGAATGATGTCAGATCGCTGAATCCCTGTCCATTTGCGCCAATAAGACCTACCCGGATCTTATCGCTGGGAGAAATGCCCATTCTGGTTTTTGAAATTGCATTAAAAGGGATAACACTTCCTGCAGCCAGAAAAGAGGCCGTTTTAATAAAATCTCTTCGTGTTGAACTCATGATAAATCTCTTAATTTTAACCGGCAAGGTAATATATTAATTCAAAATGATCAGCCGGAAAAATATTTAAAAAAACTTAAAAGTGCTTTGAGCTGAAAAGAAGATTAAGGCTAAGGTTTAGAACTTAACCTCAGCCTTAACCTTAGCCTCAGCCTTTATTTGACCGGTTTGAAAATAAGATCAACTACATCTGCTTTTTCAAACATTTGCCCGGCTATCTTTTTGATATCCTTGATTTTGTAAGATTTTAGGATGTTTTCATAGTTTACCGGATCGTTGGAGT
>JANYIW010000374.1 GCA_025358645.1 Bacteroidales bacterium | reverse complement strand
ATCCTTTAAGCGATGATTTATATTATCTTTGCCAACTTATTAATATGTGATGGATTATTTTACAATTCTGGTTATCGCCCTGGGCTTATCTTTCGATACATTCGCTGTTTCGCTGTCGTATGGTGTGATCAGGAGTGAGATCCTCTTCAGGCAGGCATCATGGATTGCAATTGTTTTGGCCGTATTTCAGGGAGGTCTTACAATTGCAGGCTATTTTCTCGGTTCAATAATCTCAGTGGCTCTGAAAGCAACTGATCACTGGATTGCCTTGGCGTTGCTTTCTTTCCTTGGTATCAAGATGATTGTTGAGGGACTGAAGAAAGCCAAAGATGTGGAAGTGAAAGATTTCAGCAGTACTATTGTCCTTTTTACTATTGCCCTTGGGACCAGCATCGATGCTTTTGCTGTAGGAATAAGTTTTGCCCTCCTTAAAGTAAGGATCTGGGAGGCAGGAACCGTTATTGCTGTAGTTACTTTTCTTGCTTCCATGACAGCTATACGGATAGGAAAATCAGCCGGCGAGAGACTGGGGAATAAAGTCGAAATTATAGGGGGACTGCTGCTAATTGCAATAGGTCTGAAGATCTTTCTGGAACACATTCTGGCATCTTAGACTTTCTACTCCAATCAAAATGGAACCAGATGTCTCACTCTCTTATCAAATACCGCCATTTCAGTAAAACCAATATATCTTAACAATTCATAAGCTTCATCGAAATACTGTCCCACACGCGATGGCATGTGAGCATCTGAATTAACACAAACCGGTACATTTTCTTCCCTGAATATATGGAGAAACCGACGGTCAGGATAAAAGTCGGCAAGAGGTCTGTTTCTGCCATTGGTATTAACCTCAAAAACTACGTTATGAGCTTTCATTGTTTTAGCGAGCTTCCTGTAAAGAGGTTCCAGATCAGAAGTGGGTTTATAGCCATATATTCTTATCAGGTCACAATGGCCAATTATATCAAAAAGTCCGGAGGCAACAGCTGTGACTACAGAATCAAAATAGGCTTCAAATAATCTGTTTATACTTTTCCCCTCATAAAATTCAGGACCGACATCTACTGTTTTCTCGCCGAGATAATGAACAGATCCGATAATATAATCAAGTGGCAGAGGATTGAGATATGCCCGAATCTCTTCCTCTTTCCCTGCAAAAAAATCAACCTCAAGACCAATTTTAATTTTAATACTCTTTGTGTTTTTCCGAAGGTTTTCCAGGTGACTTATATAAGGAGAAATGTTTACAGGATTCATATTCCATTCTTCAGGATCTTTGAATAAAGTAAGATGTTCGGAGAAGCCTATCTCACTTAGTCCGGCAGCAATTGCAGTAGCAATATAGTCCTCGGGGACTGATCTTCCATCGCTATAGCTGGAATGCATGTGGTAATCAGTTTTGTAGATCATTTCTGATAAAAATGGATGGTTGTACTTTTAGACTTTCAAATTAGGTATAAATTTGGCAATAAAACAAATTGAAAGTTGATAATGTGATCAGGAAATTGGTAAATTTGTGAAAAACAGAAAAACGTGAACGAAAAGAAAAAGCCCTGCTCATGTGCGAGTTGTGATTTTCGGGAAGTAGTATTTTCCTATCTTGATGAGCTATCAGTAGAAGAACTTTGTGATCACAAGGAGGAACTGTTTTTTCGAAAAGGGGAAATAATAAATCATGAAGGTGAAAAAATCAGCAATTTTAAATACCTGAAAAGCGGTCTTGTTAAACTCTACAGGAGAACACCTAATGGAGACGAACAGGTAATAACTATTACCAGACCATTTGAATTTGTCAGTAATATGAGTATTTTTTCGGAAGAGCGATACCAGTATTCTGTTTCCGCACTTGAAGATTCAGTTGTGTGTATGGTAAACCTTGATTTTATAAAACAATTGTTTTTAAAAAACGGTGGATTTGCAATGGGACTTCTTACCAAAATCTCGAGGATAAATGATAAAATTATTTCACAAACCCTCGATATAAGACAAAAAAATCTGATTGGCAGAGTGGCTTATGTTTTACTTTATTTTACGAATGATATTTATAAATCAAGGGTCTTCGACCTGCCTGTTTCCCGGAAAGAGATAGCAGACTATATTGGCATGAGCACTGCAAACGTCATCAGGACAATGTCTGAATTCAAGAAAGAGGGGATAATCCGGGTCTTTGGAAAGACTATTGAAGTGGTAGATATGGCAAAACTGGAGGTTATTTCCAAACACGGCTGATAAGTGCCAAATTCTATCCCCGAATCACATCAATCAGTGCATCCTCGAGCGAACTGAATTGAAAACGATATCCTGTTTTCATTATTTTTTCAGAAGAAACCCTACTTCCCTTTAGTATCACATCAGACATCTCCCCCAGAACAGCTCTCAGAATAAAACCGGGGACAGGCATTGGTAAAACCTTTAGTTTCATTACCCCCGCGAGAACATGCATAAATTCTCTATGTGTAACATGTTGAGGCGCCACAGCATTATACGCCCCACTCATTGTAGAATCCTCAACCGCTTTAAGATAAATACTGCATAAATCATTAATATGGATCCACGGCATATACTGAAGTCCTGTTCCTGCCTGAATCAGGAAACCAAATTTCCCCGGCTGCATCAGTTTCGACAATGCGCTGTCATTTTTTTCAAGAACAATCCCTGTCCTGATTTTTACAGTACGGACACCTGAGTTATTAAAAAGATCGGCAGATTCTTCCCATCCTTTGCAGACAGAACCAAGAAAATCTTCTGCAGGAGGATCCTGTTCAGTAAAAATCTTCTCAGTAGTATAAGCACCATAGATACCGGATGCAGAAGCAGAAATGAAGGCCTTTAACGGGATTCCCTTATCCACAATGGTTTCATAAAGAAATCTGGCTGAATCAGTACGACTCTCTATTATTTCCTTCTTTCTCTTTTCAGTCCATCTTTTCTCGCCGATATTTGCTCCTGCAAGATGTATTATAAAATCAATTCCTTTATATGCTTCAGGATCGATAAGTCTTTTTTCAGGGTCCCAGAAGAAAACTCTTACTTTCTTAATTTGATTATTATTTCTCGAGAGATGCGACACTTCATAACCTGCTGTCAGTAGGGTTGAGGTAAGATATCTTCCTATCAGGCCACTACCCCCGGTAATCAGAACTGACAAGTTCTTTTGTAAATTTGTTCTGGTTTGATTTTCCGGCATAATAACTGTTTTTGGAATAATATTAAAATGTTTTACTTTAGAGGTCTCAAATTTAACAATAATGGAACCAAATAAAAAGCAAAAGATCATGGTAACTCATAAAACAACTAAGGGGATAATTGCTATTCTGACCGGAGGAGGAGATGTCCCCGGACTAAATCCGGCAATTCGGGCAGTAACAATCCGTGCAAACCGGGAAGGATACAAAGTAATCGGGCTTCGAAGGGGATGGGCAGGTATCTCAGAATTAATAAGAGACGCGAAGGCAGATAACAGTAACAATTTTCAGGTACTTACTGACGATATTGTAAATAAGGCAGGACGTACTGGCGGAACTTTTTTACATACTTCCAGAACAAGACCAAGCCACATGGCAAAGGCAAGTGTACCTGAGCATCTGCAAGGCACGTATAATGCTGAATATAATGACATTACTCCTGAGATTATCAAGAATCTTGAATGGCTTGGAGTTGATTACCTTATTCCAATCGGCGGCGATGATACACTTAGCTATGGAGTTCATCTATATAAAAAGGGAGTAAACGTTGTTGCAATTCCTAAAACGATGGACAATGATGTTCCGGGAACCGATTATTGTATTGGCTTCAGCACCTGCGTTTCACGAACTATTCAAATGACAAACAGCCTGAGAACATCTGCCGGATCACACGAAAGGCTATTGGTTCTTGAAGTATTTGGGAGATACGCCGGGTTTACAGCGATGCTGCCTACATTGGCAGGCGCCGCTAACAGGTGTGTAATACCTGAATATGAATTTGAAATAGATCATCTTGCAAAACTCCTTGTTGAAGACAGAAATCAAAATCCAAGTAAATATTCAGTAGTTCTGGTTTCAGAAGGTGCAATGTTTAAGGGAGGTGAAATGATATTTGCTGATAGTGAAAAGGATGCTTATGGCCATGCAAAACTCGGAGGTATCGGTGAAATGGTATCAGCAAAACTTAAAGAACTATCTGCAAAACACAATAATGGGAAAGTAATTAATGTAATATACCAGAAACTTGGCTATATGGTACGAGGAGGGGATCCTGATGCGCTTGATTCAATCGTTCCGATGGCTTATGGAAATCTCGCGCTGGATCTTATCCTTAAAGGGGTCCACGGCAGGATTGTGGTTCTGAAAAATGGAAGATATGATAATCTGCCTATTGATGTGGTTACATCATCTAAAAAAGTTGTAAAACTATCAGATTATAATATTGAGAGACTAAGACCTTACTATCATAGTTTTGAGATGAAGCCATTCCTGCTTATGGCATCTGATAATTAACGAGTCCACGGGGGTGTAAATTTTTGATTTTTAGCTTTTTTCTTTTTGGGTTAGGGTAAAAAGAAGATAAAAAATCAAAAAACTGACATTTCTGAATGGCCTCAATATTAAAATTATAATCAGAATAATGTAGAGACGCTCAATCCGGGCGTCTCTACATGTTTAATTATGACAGGGAATGTCCTTCTGGCATTAATTTCTTTATTTTTGTTCCAAATTTTAATCTATTGGAAAAAGGAATTGTATTAAAATCTACAGGAAGCAGGTATAGAGTTCTCTTTGGTGAAGGGGAAAGAATTTATTGTTCTATCAAAGGGAAACTAAGGATTAAAGAATTCCGTACTACTAATCCAATAGCTGTTGGAGATAATATCTTATTTGAAATAGACGCGAAGACTAATACAGGTATTATAACAGAAGTACTCGATCGAAAGAACTGGATCTTAAGAAAAGCCACAAATCTTTCAAAACACTCACAGATAATCGCTGCTAATATTGATCAGGTCTTTCTAATGATCACTATTATTCTTCCTGAGACACAGGTAGAATTTATCGACAGGTTTCTGATCACTGCAGAAGCTTATCGGGTGCCGGCAAAAATAATTATCAATAAAACAGATCTGTATGGAGAAACTGAATTAACCAAATTGGAATACCTTGAGTCAATATACAAAAATATTGGGTACGATTGTATCAGGCTCTCGCTGAAAGAACCAACAAACCTGGAAGTTCTTAAACAATTAATGAGGGGAAAAACAAGCCTGATCTCTGGTAATTCAGGTGTAGGAAAGACAACTCTTTTAAATGCATTTGATCCTCTTCTTAAACTTAAAACTGCCGAGATTTCAGATTATCACAAACAGGGAAAGCATATTACCACCTTTCCTGAAATGCATAAGATGCCATTTGATGGATATGTAATTGACACTCCGGGTATCAGAGGATTTGGTGTTGTTGATATGGAACGGAATGAGATTTACCATTTTTTCCGTGAGATATTCAAAAAATCAAAAGAGTGCAGATTTAATAATTGTCTTCATCTCGATGAGCCGGGATGCGCAGTGCTTAATGCAGTGGAAAAGGGAGAAATCGCTTTTCTCCGGTACAAAAGCTATCTGAATATTATGGATGGAGATAATGGCAAGTACAGGTAAAAAGGAATTGTTGCATTTATAAATTAACTTTATATACTTTAAGCACAAAATATTTTATTCAGATGAGAAGGATCCTTATACTTGTTTATTCAGCAGTCCTTATTATAATGGTTACTAATTATATCTACTATAAGCGTATGTATAATAAGCAGATAGATTATATTATTGAATTGCTTGACCGACAGGTGCAGATTGTAGGTCTCTCGGTCGACAGCACAAACAACGACTTTGTCAGCGATTTTAACCAAATCAATTTTTCCGAGGACCTTAGCCATTTTTTTACTGATCCGGGGAATCAGGCACAGACAATAGAAAAGATGAAATCGTTCTTTACAAAGTATAAAGAATTCGTAACCGGGATCAGATTGTTCGATAATAATAAGAATGAATTCACTTTAAAAAAAGATAATGATAGTCAGGAATGGCTGGAACAACCATTTATCCTTCATGTTCAGACACCGATCGACACTATTGAAAAACTTGT
The DNA here is from genome assembly GCA_025358645.1 of Bacteroidales bacterium. Lineage (GTDB taxonomy): Bacteria > Bacteroidota > Bacteroidia > Bacteroidales > VadinHA17 > LD21. Next base: position 11,271 of record JANYIW010000374.1, on the reverse strand, counting down.
CCGGGAAAACCGAAAATATAATTATTACCTGCCGGTTCTGAATAAGAAAACCAATGAAACCATCGGTAACATCGTTGTATCTGTTGACTATCAGAAATACTTTAGGGCAATCTTTTCAGAATATAATCTTAAAGACTATCAATGGCAATGGGTTGTCAGCGATTCGGGAGAAATTATGTACGATAATAATCAAAGTAAAGTAGTTTACTCTCAACTGGATAAGATTGCTGCCGGTCTGGCGAAAGGCTCTGTTGCGAATATTATTCATAAAGCAACTATTAATGGTAAAGAAGATGTATTAATATCCTCATATTATTCAACACAACTTCTGCAAAAAAAAGATCTGGGACTTGTCTTTTCTGCTCCTACAACGCGTTTTCAGAAATACATGCTCAGGAACGCTCTTTTTATAGTCCTGGGAACAATTTTGCTGATTCAGGCGATTATCTATTTATTCTGGCGATATCTAAAAGCCCGGGAAGCTGAAATGGAAGGGCTAAAAACCTCCGAAAAAATGCTTTTTAAACTGATTGAAGAGATGCCTGTAGGAGTGATTGTACATAATAAAAACAGAGAAATACTTAAAGCGAATAAAGTTGCGGCCGGACAATATTCTTATGTGAGCGAAACGGAGATGAAGGGAAAAATCTTTCCTGAATCATCTTTACCTGGCACGAGTGATTATTATTCAAAAAATTTGGGTGGAACTTTCAATCCCGATCAGTTTGTAATTATAAAAAAAGAAACAGGGGAAATAATTCTGTACAGGAATAGTATACAAGTGATGTTCATGGGAGAAGATGCTACTATGGAGATACTGAACGATGTAACTATGCTTGAGTTGGCGCGGAAGCAGGAGGCTATGGCCAACGAAGCAAAGTCAGAGTTTCTTGCAAGGATGAGTTATGAGATCAGGACTCCGCTAAATGGGATTATTGGAATGACAGATGTGCTTAAAAGACATCATCTTACATCTGAAATAAAGGATATAGTAGACCTCCTGTCTCAATCAACAGTAGTGCTCCTTAGTATTATTAATGACATCCTTGATTTTTCAAGAATTGAATCGGGGAAAATGATCCTTGATGAGGTTCCCTTTAATTTGAGAGCGGAGATTAATTATTGTAAGGATCTTGCTAAAACAAATATAGCGGCCAATGATCTGAATTTCATTTGCGTTGTAGAGGATAATGTTCCGGAAAGCATCATTGGCGACCCATTCAGACTGAGGCAGGTACTGACTAACCTGATAAACCACTCCGTTCGAAATACCGAAAAAGGTGAAATACGTCTGAAGTGTATGCTTAAGAACAACAAGAACGGCATTATAACTCTTGGATTCGAGTTGCTCGATACCGGCAGAAGTTTTGACAAAGCAAGCCTTAAAAAAATCTTTAGTGATTTTGTAAATATTGAATCAAAGAAAGTAAGAACTAATGATGATTCGGGATTCGGAACTATTCTGTCAAAACAACTTATTGATCTGATGGGCGGAGAATTGTCAGCAATAAGCCCATCAGGGATTTCAGGTGATCTTGGAACTAAGGTATCATTTACTATTCTTACCTACTCAAACGACAGACAAATAAAGGAACTCTCTCTTGAAAGGATAAAAACTTTTGATAGAATCAGGACACTTGTAATAACGGGAAATCAAAATCGCGACGAGGAAATCTTAAGTGCATTACACAAGCTGGGGCTAACTGTCACAATTACTACTTTCCAGCGATCAACTGTGAAACAGATCATGGCGAATATGAATTATCCTGAAGAAAAGTATAACCTGGTCATCATATTTGATGATATGGACTTTAACGGATTTGATGCAGCCAGTGCAATATGGGAAAACAAACTTTCAACCCACTTCGTTATGCTTATGATAAGCTCAAATGATAAAAAGGGAAACTATCTGAATTGTATTACTCTGGGAATAGATCATTATCTTATAAAACCATTTGATGTCAGTGAGTTACTTAAGATAATAAAGAATAGTTTTCCTTTTCTGGAGGATAAGTCTTCTTCTGTTGAGATTGGCAGTGTGAGAAACGATATTAATATATTGATAATTGAGGATAACAAAATGAATCAGCACGTTATAGGGGCAATGCTAAAAAGCCTTGGTTACTCCTTTGAGATTGCAGATGATGGTTGGGCTGGTTATGTGCTGGCAAAAGCAAAAAAATTTGATCTTATTTTCATGGATCTGATCATGCCTGAGATGGATGGATTCGAATCTGCCCAACGGATTCTGAAAGTTGACAAATCGGTTTTAATTGTTGCTTTTACTGCAGATATTATGCCTGAAACAAGAAGAAAGGCCGAATTGTCCGGAATCAAAGAATTTATTTCTAAACCTGTCAAAATGGAAGAACTTAAAAGACTTTTCGCCAGGTATTTTAAAAAGTAATTAGTATCGGTTTTCAATAATAACTTAAGTGACGCTTTTATATTATTATTACCCCCTTCCCAGCCTTCCCCCACAGGGGAAGGAGCCTGGCTGCCAGGTTAGCATTTCCTCCTTTGAGGAAACGGGAAAGGGGGTGACTTCATGACTCTGCAGAAAACAGAAATAAGAAAGTTCCTGGAGTTTTCTGAGACCATGCCAATTGCAGATGTCAGATCTCCATCTGAGTTTAATTCTGGTCATATTCCGGGAGCAATTAATATTCCGCTCTTTGATGATAACGAGCGGGAAGTTGTCGGGACAAAATATAAAAAACAGGGACGACTACCTGCAATTCTTGAAGGACTTAAGCTTACGGGCCCATCGCTCCAATCAAAACTGGAACAAGCTTTGAAGATCTCAAAAGACGGGAAACTTCTCGTTCATTGCTGGAGAGGTGGTATGAGGTCGGAAGCAATGGCCTGGCTCTTTTCATTGGGAGATATTGAGGTTAGCGTTTTGGATGGAGGCTATAAATTTTATCGGCACCACGTTTTAGAAAGCCTTGCTGAGAAACGAAAAATGATTGTTCTCGGAGGTATGACAGGAAGCAGTAAAACTCATATTATCAGATATCTTAATTCGAGGGGGCAGCAGATACTTGATCTTGAGAGACTTGCAAATCACAAAGGCTCCGCATTCGGAGCTCTGGGGCAACTGCCTCAGCCAACTACCGAACAATTTGGGAACATCCTTTTTACAGACTGGAAGAAATTAAACAGAGAACTTCCTTTCTGGGTTGAAGATGAAAGCCGTAATATTGGTTCAGTATTCTTACCTGACATATTTTATCTTAATATGCAGGATATGCCTGTGATTGTTCTGGTTATGGATGTTAATACCAGAATACCCCGACTTATGAAAGAGTATTCTGCTTACCCTCCGGAAGCTCTTAAACAATCTGTTTTAAAGATAAGCAAAAGACTTGGCGGCGATAAGACCAGAGATGCAATCAATGCGGTTGAGACTGGAGATTTTGCAAAGGCAATTGAAATAGTTCTTTGCTATTACGATAAGGCTTATCTGTTCGGATTAAAGAAAAAAAGCAGCGGAAATATTATTTATGTTAATGCCGATACCGATGATATTGAATCTAATTCCTTAAAAATTTCTGATGCCGCGAGCAAGATAAAATGGTAGTAGCATTTGTCTTTAAAGAGGAAAGAGTCTACTCTGTGTTTCCTTTAATCTCTATATAATCAACCCACGTATAGACCTTGTCCGATCTTCTCAGATAATCGGGGGTCTTAATTGAACACAATTCTCCTTTTAAAGCCTTCTCAGCCACCTTCAGATCAACACGAATCTCATTCACCAGGTATTTAACAACGCCTGTAGTCGGTCCCGTAATAAGAATTGTATCTCCTTTATTGAGATCGCCGTTTTCGAGTTTGATTTCGGCAACATTAAGTTTTGTGAAATAATTGGTAATTTTTCCGAGGTATACCTTTCTTTTTGTTGCACTGGAACCATAATTAGTATTCCATTCGCCCATTGTCTGCCCCAGATAATAACCATCCCAGAATCCCCTGTTAAAAACTGTCGAGAGTCTTGACCTCCATTCGTCAGTTTTATCTTTATTAAATATTCCCTTTTCAATAGCACATACCGCTTCACTATAGCAAGATGACACTTCTCTGACATATTCAGCAGACCTGGCTCTTCCTTCAATCTTAAGAACTCTCACACCGGCATTGATCATTTTATCGATGAATCCTATAGTGCATAGATCTTTAGGAGACATAATATACTCATTATCAATCTCAAGTTCATAGCCCGATTCAATACTGGTGGCAATATATGATTTGCGGCAGGACTGATAGCATTCACCTCTGTTCGCAGATTTATTATTTTCATGAAGGCTTAAATAACACTTACCTGAAATAGCCATGCACAGAGCGCCATGTGCGAACATTTCAATCTTAATCAGCTCTCCTTTCGGACCAGTGATATTCTGTTCTCTGATACTATTGTAGATATATGTTACCTGGTTAAGATTCAATTCTCGTGCCAGCACAACAACATCAGCCCATTTAGCATAAAACTTCAATGCTTCAACATTAGTGATATTAAGTTGTGTTGAAAGATGAATCCCGATTCCGGCGGCAAATGCATAATTGATTACTGAGAGATCCGAGGCTATTACTGCTGTAATTCCGCTGTCGACGGCTGCATCGATTATACTGTGCATCTGTTCAATTTCATGGTCATACACCACCACGTTTACAGTAAGATAACTTTTAAGTCTGTTTTTTTTGCAGATTGAAACAATATTCCTAAGGTCCTCAATTGTGAAGTTATTTGATGAGGCAGCTCTCATATTGAGTTGTTCGACTCCGAAATACACAGAGTCGGCGCCACCCTGAATCGCTGCCATCAGCGATTCATAGGAACCAGCAGGAGCCATTATCTCAATTTCATTTCTCTTCATAATGGGTTTTAAATATAACTATCAGAACTTATCCTTGTTCATTACAATTCTTATACAGGAACCCTTACCTACTTCCGAATGTCTTACAAAGATCTTACCATTATGATATTCCTCAATTATTCTTTTAGCAAGTGAGAGGCCCAGACCCCATCCTCTTTGCTTGGTTGTAAAGCCGGGATTGAAAATTTTGTTAAAAGCAGATTTTGGGATTCCTTTACCGGTATCAGAGAAGTCAATTAATGCATGTTTCTCTGTTTCTGCGATACGTATAGTTATCTCTCCACTCCCCTCCATAGCATCAATGGCGTTTTTTGATACATTCTCAATGACCCATTCAAATAAGGCGGAATTTACCGGAACAAGAACCTCATTTTTGTTACTGTAATCATATATAAATTTAACTTTCGAAGAGGCTCTTGATTTAAGATAATCAACAGTGCGGGTAATAATAGTTACAATATTTTCTTTCGTTAGTGATGGTTTTGAACCGATCCTTGAAAACCTCTCTGTTACCTTCTCAAGTCTTTCCACATCGCGGGCAAGTTCTCCGGTAATTGAAATTTCCGGGTACTTATTTTGAAGAACCTCTATCCAGCCTGCCAGGGAGGAGGTCGGTGTGCCAAGTTGATGAGCTGTCTCTTTTGACATACCTACCCATACCTGGTTTTGTTCGGCTTTTCGTGATGAACTGAAGGCCAGATATGAGACTATGATAAAAAGGACTATAAATCCAAGTTGTACATACGGATAGAAAATAAGCATAGTAAGAATAATACTATCCTTATAGTATATAAGATTAAAATGTCCATTTACAAGTTTATTGACTATTGGTTTGTTTTCTTCTTTGATCTTTCTAAGTTCCTTTCTAAGATACTTGTAATCAATTATTTTACGACTATCAAAGTTTCTTGCCGAGATTATACTGTCTGATTCATCCGTAAGAATTACAGGAACAGTATTGTTGTTTTCGATTATTGTTGAGAGGAACTCTACATTCTGACTTGTATCGGGTAGTGAAATCAATCTTGTTGCTTCGGCCCACAATTCAACGTTTTTTCTCTCTTCTATCTTAAGTTTTCGAACAAGATTCTCAGTATAAATCAACGAGACCATTCCAATGAGAACAGCAAAAAGAAGTAAAAAGAACTTCCAGAAGGTTTTATGACGGAAAATTTTCATAATAATTATTTCTTCCTGAACAAGTTCTTTATAGTATTATCCATTTTTACCGCAGGCGGGTCAGCCATATTCTTCACAGTATCTCCATCTTCCCATTTAATTCTGAATCGCGATTTCTTCTCTGCCGGTTTTTGATTAGCTGAAGAATCATTCTTGTACCATCCATATTCCTGGTTCAGAATTGTCTTGAGTGTCTGTTTTTCTTTTTTCATGTTATTCTTTACTTCAGTACCTGCCGCTTTCATATCATATCCTACTTTTGCTTCATCCCCTTTACCTATTATTTTTAATAACAATGAAGTCCGGCCAAGTCCATCATCCTCCACAACACCAAATTCTGTTATGTTGCTTTTATTTTTCATTCTTTTCTTAGACAGGATTTGGGATAGCAGAATCTTGACATGATATTCATACGCATTGTCAAAACTATGTTTCCCATTTACAGACAGATCAGCTGCTGACGATTTAACCTCCATCTGGGGAACATATAACCAATTGTTTCGAATAAAAAAGTCGTTGTCAAGTTGCTCAAAACTTATATTTTTAAGCTCCGAAAGTTCAATAAAAGAAGAAAGTTGTTTCACCGGATCAAAATTGATCAGAGCCCCGTTTATTAGGTGATATTTACCTTCAGCTGTCAGTGTCTTTATATTAAACTTGAACAAAGAGTCCAACGGAAAAAGGAGTGAAAGGGAGCCGGAAAGAGTTCCATGAATATTTTCAGCTTTCAGAAAACTCTGCCCGAAATTATGAAATGTGTTGAAGGCTTTATTTACATCAATATTTGTAACAATGAAATTGCCTTTTGCCATAATTCCTTTATTATTATTCTGAGCAATGAAACAATTGCCGGAGATAATGCCCTGTAAAGATCGCATATTCAGTGATTTAAAAGTCAATATCTTCGGCTTGTAATTGAGGACTCCTACTATTTGTGAAGACGAAAATGTTTTATAAGACAAGCTGTCAATTCTGAAATTAATGTCAAGAATAATATCTCCGGGCAGCTTAACAGCTTTTTGTTTGTGATTTGATATTCCTGAAGCCGGAGCATCACTGAAAAATGCTTCAGGAATCAGTCTGTCAAACGAAACATCAGCATTTGCAGACATTTTTACAGCCCTGCCTGAAATCCATTCTGCCAGATTTTTAAATTCCCCGTCAATTTTTATGTTTTGCCCTTTGTAGTTGAAATGAATGTCTTTTGCTTTCACTGAATTTTGAATTTTCAGGTTTCCGGTTATATTGCCAAGAAGAATTTTGTTGTTATTCAGGCCAAGTGTCAATGAATTAAAATCCAGACTGGATTCAGGTTTCATATCAATAAATTCATTAAGTGAAAAACTCTCGTTTGACCAGGTACTGTTAACAAGTTTCAAATCGAGGTCAACTGATCCTTCTGCTGCAGAAATCTTCTGAATATTGAAAAACTCCTTCAACTCGCCCGGGAAAACTCTGCCTTTCAGTGAAAGATCAAAAATGGGATTGTTAAAGTCTTTTAAAGTTAAGGCTCCGGTATATTCTGAAGATCCGAGTTTTCCCTTAAAGTCTGTGATTGAAACAACGCTTGTCTTGTAGCGGTTTTTTGATCCATTGGATAAGTGTCCCGTAAAAGAAAGATCCTTAAAAGTCACATTTGACTTTCTGTATGTTATCTTTCCATTCCTGAGTTGCCAGTTGATTTCAATATGAGGATTTATTGTCCGGCTTAACTGTCCCTTAATCTTGCTATTGACGATCATAATCCCGGACGGGTTATAATCAGAAACTAATTTCAGATATTTCTCAGGCAGGTAATTCCGGATCCTGGCAATATCTAAATTATGGCCGGTCAGGTTAAGATCCAGAAAATTATCGGACGAAACAAAACCCTCAATTCCGATATCAAAATTATCAACATGTAAAGTGCCCTTTCTGAATCGCATTCCGCTTTTCGAGCTAAGCAGGTTTAAATCAAGCTTAACCATTATGGATTTATCCGTACTGAAACTATAAAGCTGAAAACGATTTATTTGCAGGTTGGTTCCGGCGGTAAAATCAATATTACTACCTGATATCGTGCTTTTCAGTTTGCCGTTCTTAATTGCTCCGGCAACTATAAGTCGAATCGATAGATTGTTGTAATATGCATTTATATCAGTAAGATTAATTCTTTTCAGGTCAATCGTGGTTACAGTTCCGTTTCCGCTTACAGAATTGTTTTTTAGTGATATATTGTAATTTACATGGCCTGTGGTATCAGTAAAAAAATTCGCCTTTCCGTCTCGTGCACTAATACTCTCAATGGTGTAAATACCTTTTATTATATCGGTTATTTTGAATTCAACCGAAACGAAACGAGCTGCCAGAAGAGTATCTGTATTTATTCCCTTAAATGAAGACGAGTTAAAATCGGAAGATGAATGGACAAGTACATCTTTCAGTTCGAGAGAAGCCTTAGGGAATTTTTTTAAAAACGAGAGTTTATAGGAACCGACATCCAGCTTTGTTGAGAGATTCTTATTGAACGATCTGAGGATAATAAACCCGACCTTATCTTTAAGCAGAAATGAGGCTGAAAGAAGAATAATAGAAACTGTGAGAATCAGTACTGCAAACAGTTTTCCTATTTTCAGGAATAGTTTGTGAAGGAACGCATCGCGAGAAATCCCTACGGGCATTTTATCAGAAATTTTCTTTAATTATTTTGCTTTATAAACTCTCACCCAGTCAATTTCCATTGTTGTCATTCCGTTTACCGGCTTGTCGAGTCCTCCGGCAATGAGAATATACATTGGTTCCTGTGGCACATCTGAAGTCTGGGAAAAGACCTCGGTGTTATTTATTTTCCAGACAAGCTTGTCGGATGTCCATTCAAGGGTATAGATAAAATAATCATTTGAATACCTTGAGCCAACAGATGTTTTTGATACATTTCCTCTTGTTGAGAAATAATCGAACCAGACTTTTCCACCTGATGTACGGCAGATATCAAGATGCGGGGTGATTTTATCAGAAAGCATCCAGAAGGCGCTTTTTGCATCCGGATTACCGAGTTTGATTTTTGCTGTAAAAACACCAAATTTTTGCCTGAAACTGTTACCGGAATTGATAAGCCCTGATGTATAGCTGAATTCTTTAGTTGAAAACCCACGGGCAACAGACCATACTTTTCCAGTGATTTTCTGGGATTTGGTATTGATCTTCAGGGTGCTGTTCCGTACTTCAAAGTTCTCTTTTTCTGTAAATGCCTGAAGATCCGATTCAACAGAGTATCTGTCTTTAAGCAGCTTTTCACCCCAGTAATAATTGGTCAGCCATTTTTTAGTATCAAGTTTTTCACCATCAAACTCGTCACTGAATGATAATTCCCTGCTCTTAAGAATATCGAATTTATCGGAATCTTTAACTTTAAAATACCATAAAACATCTTCGCTCTTCTTCAGCTTAGTGTACTCCTGTACCTCTTTAAACATTTCAGTTTTCTCAAATCTCTTCTTGTCGAGAAGGTATTCCTTCTTCTGTTTAAAATCTGAAGTTGCAACATAATCTTTAAGTTCGTGATACCTCTTTAGTCTTGCTGAGCCATCGGTATTCAGAAAATTTGCATACTCTTTCGAAGACTTAAATTTATAAAATTCTTTTATTTCAAGAGTTCCCTTTAGTCTTTTATATTCAAGCAGCTTTTTATACTCTTCAGAGTCTTTGAAAGTTATAGGCCTCATGTTTTTCTTCGTGAGGAATTCCGATGATTTTGTGAGACTATCCAGTTCTTCAAATCTTAATATTGTTTTGGATTTTTTAATCTCCTCTTTCCGCGAAGCTTTTAAAAATGATTTGATTTCCGGATCCTTTTTAAGAGTTTTATATTCATCAAGCTTCCGGTATTCATCGGTATCTCTGAAGGTGATGGGTTTCATCTTTTGCTTTTCCCTGAATGCCGGAGACTCTATAAGTTTTTCAAGTGCCTCAAAGTCAATGATTTTACCAGTGCCATCCATCTCTTTAAACCTTTTCAGCATATTTCCTGATGTGGTTTTAAAATAAAGAACAATATCTTTTGATTTTTGAAGGGAAAGAAACTCTTTCTCTTTTGAATATTCTTCAGAATTCTTATACTGAAGTGATTTGATCTCTTTGCATTTCTGAATAAAATCGGAAGTTGTTACCAGTCCATTCAGCTTATTGTATCTTGCCAATGCCTCTGATTCCGAAAAAACATGAAGTTTCTCAAATTCAGTTATCAACACTTTTTCAGCCTGCTCGATTTTAGACGTCGATGGGATCATTCCCAGTAAAAACTTGAGACTTGCCATTGTAATATTGGTTTAGGTACAACTGATAAAGATAAAAAATCTTTCCAGAATAATTGATTTCAATTCTTCAAATTTTTGTTATTAAGGAATTCCGGAGTTCCTTAATAATTAAAAACAGCTATTTTCATGTTAAAGACAGTTTCCGGAATTTTTATACTTTTGCCCATAATTAAAAAACCGAAAGATGGCTCTGGTACATGAATTTGAGAATAGTGGGAACTGGTTATTTAAAAGAAGAAGCTGGTTACCTGCTATTTTGATCGGCGCAGGTATCGTAATGATGTATCTGGGCAACAGGCAGGCGCTAATATTCGATATGCGGGATGAGTTTATTTTTCTTGGAGTAAGCTTTTTTGGACAGGTAATCAGAATTTTAACTGTGGGTTTCACTCCAAAGAACACCTCCGGTAGAAATACAATAAACGGGCAAATTGCGGATGAACTTAATGTTACAGGTATCTATTCATTGGTCCGGCACCCGCTTTACCTTGGGAATTTTTTCATGTGGCTTGGCCCTGTTTTGTTCCTGCGGTCAATAGGTGTTGCGATAGTATTCGGACTTATTTACTGGCTTTATTATGAGCGCATTATGTTTGCCGAGGAACAATTCCTAAGGAAAAAATTCGGTGACATTTATGACAAATGGTCGGAAAAGGTAAGTTCTTTTATCCCTTTTTCATTCAAATACATTACACCCGGGCTTCCATTCTCGGTAAAAAATGTTCTTAAGCGGGAATATAACAGCTTTGTCAATATTTTCGTCATTTTCACCCTTCTGGATCTTTTCAGAAACTATTTTCTTTCAGAACGGATATATCTCACAGCTATGTGGATCTATATGCTGGCTGCTGCCATAGCAATATGGCTGGCGGTCAGAATAATTGAAAAACGAACACATTGGCTCGATGTAGAAGGGAGATAAA
>JANYIW010000367.1 GCA_025358645.1 Bacteroidales bacterium | reverse complement strand
TCTTTATCCGGGCTCTAAAAAATTAAATTAGTTGATCTTCTGTACAAAATCTGCATAAAAATATCCCGGTTAATTATTGATATAGAAAAAAATTTATTTAGATCATTAAATGTTGCTAACTTGCCTTGATTAACTGGTTGTAAAGGTAATTGAACTTAATGATTTTAAAATTAAAGTGGAGAATTTTATTGTTGTGGATAATTTGTCTTCCATTTCAGAATGCATTTTCACAGCATTCGAGTAACAATAATTATACCGGTGCCTGGGAAACACCTTCAAGCTGGAATCCAACATGGACGGTACCCCAGACTAATATCAGCGGGTACGATGTTACCATCAACGGGTATATAACATTGAATGGGCCTCTCTCCTTTTCAGGTTCCACATCTAAGCTGATTATTAATGATACTCTTGTTATAAAAGGAGATTTATTACTTTCTAATAATAATAATTTAACAATAAACGACAATGGGATTCTAATTGTCAGGGGAAATCTCACTTTTGGCAACCAATCTAATATAATAACAAACGGTTATCTTATCATCACAGGTAACGTTAATAAATACAATTCTATAAATCAGGGTTCTTTTAAAAGCAATGATAATCCGGTTAAATTATTTATAGGAGGAAAAATTTCTTCACCTGGAATAACGACTGATCCTTCTTACCCTGTACTCAATTGTATTGCACCGGCTACAGCCCGATTTCCTAATTCGACTTGCAGTTACGGGAATATGACAGATATTTTAAATGATCCTATATATTCTTTTTTTCAATCCACATGTGCAATAGCAACTCCAACCATTTTATCAGGGGGTGCGACAACCTTTTGCGCCGGGGGAAGTATAACCTTAACATCAAGTACAGGGCCAAATTACTTATGGTCAACAGGTGAAACCACTGCAAGTATAAATGTTGCCACATCGGGAAGTTATACAGTAAAAATGACCGATGCAAACGGCTGTGAAAGTGCAAAATCAGCAACAACCATAGTAGTTGTTAATGCGAATCCTGTTGCAGTGGCGGGGCCGGACCTTAAACTCCAATATACCTTTGAGACAAAAATGAATGCAGAATTATCGGCATACGAAACCGGTGAATGGTCTCTAATTTCAGGCTCCGGCCATATTAGTGATATTAATTCTCCAGCAACGAGAGTAACTGAATTATCAGTCGGGAAAAACATATTTTTATGGAAAGTGATGAATGGCAGTTGTGAGGATACTGCAGAAGTTAAAATTACCGTTTCAGAACTGTTTGTACCTTCCGTAATCACACCTAATGGTGATGGTAAAAATGATTATTTTAAGATCAGCGGGTTTACTGGGAAGATTGAACTGATTATTATTAACCGGTGGGGAAATGAAGAATATACAAGTGATAATTATTTAAATGATTGGGAGGGTCGGAATAATAAGGGTAAGGAACTTCCTAATGATACCTATTTCTATATACTAAAACTTGAAAAAAATATAATAAAAAAGGGATCTGTTTTAATTAAAAGATAAATGAACCGGTTTATTCTGAGCATATTGGTAGTATTATTTCCATTGCAGCTTTTGGGTCAGATGTTCCCATTATCGGATCATTATGTAGTTAATGCCCTTGCAATAAATCCTGCTTTTGCAGGTTGCCAGGATGCATTGAGTGCAACCATTTCATACAGGAATCAGTGGGTTGGATTTAAGGATTCTCCAAAAAGCTATATTCTATCAGTTCATGCCCCTTTTTTTAATGACAGAGTCGGGTTAGGATTATTAGTTGAGGAAAACAGTATTGGTATATTTAAGGAAACCACGATTCTCGGAAATTATGCATACAGGATGGAATTACAGGAAGGCAAATTAGCACTGGGATTAGGGTTTGGAGTCACCGTATACAATATAGCATGGAATGAGCTGGTTGAAGCAGATGCAAATGATATACTACTGATGAATAACTCTTCATCAGCTTTTTTGCCATCTTTCAGTCTGGGTACGTACTATTATACAAAAAAGTACTTTATCGGTATTTCCATGCCTCTCTTCTTAAATCATGAAGTGGATAAAAACACGGGCAAATACAAGATTAATAACAATTACTTCGGAAGTAATTACTTTTTTACTACAGGATACGAGGTGGTTCTGAATTCCCAAACTAAATTTCTCCCCTCCCTGTTAATAAAATATCATCCAAATAATGCTGTCCAGATCGATTATAATGCTGAGATCAATTTAAAAAACAGATTTTGGATGGGTATCGGTTACCGGAACAGAAATATACTTGTCGGTATGATTCAGTGCCAGCTCAATTATCAGATCAGAATGGCATATTCCTATGATTATAATTTTGGCAGCATTGGAAAATATATGAATGGTTCTCATGAATTGGTTTTAAATTATGTACTTAAATTTACCCGAAAGGTTATAGGACCAAGACAGTTTTAACGAGTTAGTTTTATGCGCAAATACCTCTATATAATAATATTTGCATCATTGTTCTTTAATACTGAATTGTATGGTCAGTCTGATTATTATATTGTAAAACCGGCTCCATTCAGTTCCAGAATATATGATGAATTTTCCCCGGTTTTTTATAAGGGAAGAATTGTATTTTGTTCAAACCAAAATGACAATTCCCTTGTAAGTTATAAAGATGAAAAAAACCGGCTTTTTAAAATATTTTATGTGACAAAAAGAGGCAATACCGGATGGAGCCATCCAAAGATACTGGCAAAGGAAATTACAACCTCTTTCAACGATGGGCCGGTTACATTCAATGAAAACGGGAATATCATCTACTTTTCCAGGAATAATTCTATTGAAAATTCGCTAAGAAACATTTCTGATTCTTCAAATAAACTGGGCATCTATTCTGCAGAATTAATAGATGGATTCTGGTCAAATATCAAACCTTTTACTTTTAATAACCCTCTCTATTCTTTTTGTACACCGGCACTTACACCCGGTGGAGAAAGAATATATTTTGCGTCAGATATGCCTGGTGGCTATGGTGGAATGGATCTGTATTATTGTGACATGCGCAAAGATGACTGGGACCAACCTGTCAATCTCGGTCCTGTTATAAATACGCCCAAAAATGAATCCTTCCCTTTTGCCTGCAAGTATGGAAAGCTCTATTTCGCCTCCGACGGACACAAAAGTTTTGGAGGGAAAGATCTGTTTTATACCCAGGAGATAAAGGGCAAATGGATCGATCCGGTTCACCTCGATTCCGCAATAAACTCTAAAGATGATGATTTCGGGATTGTTATTGATTCAACATTTGAAAACGGATATTTTTCAACAAACAGGCGTAATACAGATGACATATTCTGTTTCAGTTCAGCACCCATAGAATTTACGAATTGTGACAGTATAAAGGAGAATAATTATTGTTTTACTTTCTATGATGAAAAACAACAACTTATTGATACAATACCGGTAATTTATAAATGGGATTTTGGTAACGGGATAATACGTATCGGAAAAGAGGTGAAACATTGCTTTCCTGGTCCTGGAAAATACCTGGTTAAACTCACTATAATTGATGAACTCACAGGTGATACTATAGCTAAACAGGTTAACTATAAAGCAGATCTTGAAAATTTCGGTCAGGTTTATATTAATTCATATAATATTGGGTTGGTAAATAAATCCATTTCTTTCGAGGGACTGACATCCGATCTTAAAGGGATAAGAATAACAGATTATTTATGGAATTTTGGAGACGGGTTTAAACCAGGCGAACCTTTAATGAGTACAACATTCAAAAAGGAAGGTGAGTATAATGTTCAGTTGGGATTCCAGGCTGAGAAAGATAGCCTTGGAGTGATTCTCAAAACATGTGTAACGAAAAAAATAAGAATTTATAATAACTTTCAGGAATTGGAATTAAAAGGTAAAAGCGACGAAGATAAAATAAAGGAAATAACTGATTCAGTAGTAGTTCGAAACAAAACCATGCAAATCAAAATCTTATTTATGGATGATCTTTCTGAACGGCAAAAAATGAAAATCAGAGAAGATTTGAAGGTATCCGGAAAACCCGGAGTCAGATTTGATAAATACGGTATTAATCCGGCTTCATATCAGGTTCTTGATAATTTTGTCGGAGTTTTGAAAGAAAATCCGGATATCAGGATTGAGTTGGTTTTAAATGCAGCTGAAGCTGAAAACCGGGGCGCTGAAATGGGAATATCAGAAAAATGGGCCAGGGAGCTGGCTTTTTATTTTAAGAACAAAGGAATTGACAAGGATGCATTCTGTAGTAAAGGTTTTGGTATTTCAAATCGGATTTTTAAGCCATTTGCTCAGGAATACCAATCAAATGACGGAATGATAGAATTTATTTTTATGAAAAAGTAATGATTAATGGTATTCAATAAATATATATTGCTTTTATTATTTATTCTTAAAGCCATCATACCTGTCTTTTCGCAACCTGCTCCGGCTGCTGTCGAAAACATAAATTATCTGATGACCTTTGGAGGAAATGCCCTGACATCCTGGGGGGATGATGATTTTTGTCAGATTTTCTATTGCATTATTCCTCCATCACAAACCGGTCCTGTATATATCCGTGTTTATGATCCGGATACAGGTGGAGATCTTGATGAAGTCAAAGGAGAATTTAATACCATTGTAAACTTCTCAATTTATGGAGGGAAAGATTGTTGGTCAGATACAACAGCACAGGTACTTAATAAGACAGAAAATTTCAAGAACGGATATTTATTGGCATCAAAATCATTCGGGATTGATCCGAAATACGATAAAAAGTGGTATACTTTTGGTCCCTTTAATCCTTCTGAAGGAAAAAATGTCGGAAAACTTGGGGGCCGGCTATTAAAAATCATCGCACAGGGGATTTCAGGCGATGATGGAAATATTTATAAGTATTTTTTAAGTACCAGCCCGGTTGAAAACATTGCTGTTGAGGGAGGTAATTGGTTTACCTATAAATATCACTTCAGGTTTTCGGATGATCAGAAACAAGTATGTCAGATATATCCTTTTGTTGATGACAAGACAATATCTATCCAGGTTTCAAATTTTGACTGGGACAATGATGGAATAATAAGGATATTTTCAGTTGCCAAAAATGGTATTTTATGCAACGTTTCAGGAGAAGACGATTGGGTAAAAAGAGAATTTCCTATAGTGGCTGAAGAAAAAAATTCAACTATTGAAATACAATTCATAAAAAATCAAACCTTACTGGTAAGAAACAATAATGTGGTGGTCATCGTCAGAAACCAGTATGGAGTATCATTGCCATTTTATGTTATTCCCATAGGAGGAGTACCTGTATACTCTCCGAAAATACGAATGAAATGAGTACTCCAGGCATTTTAGGTTCTCCAAACTCCATGCACTGTTTAGTTACAATGATATTATCTATAAAAAATCATAAAACGACTTCTTTAATCAGGAAAGGAATTTTACTTTTTTTCTTTTCAGTACTTACCTGCAATTTATTTTCACAGGACTATAATTTCCGTAATTTCAATTCAGAAGATGGATTAGCCCAATCCTATGTTTATTCGATCATTCAGGATACGAATGGTTATTTGTGGATAGGAACAGGGAACGGAGTATCAAGATATAATGGGTTTAAATTTGAAAACTATTTAAACAGTGACTCAACGGCTGACAATGTCATAACCTGCAGCATCAGAGATGGGGAATATGTATGGTTTGGACACATGAATGGCGGTTTATCTCGTTTTAACGGGAAAAAGATTCTCACTGTTAATATTCCCCAGCCGGATATAAGCGGGCTGACACATTTTGCAAAAAGCCCTGGTGGAATAATCTGGGTAAGTACCTATTCTGATGGTTTACTTAAATTAGACAAGGATTCAGGTGTTATAAAACACAATTTATTTAAGGTTCAGACAACTGTACTCTCGTTTGAGTTTATAGATGAAAGGGCTTTACTTGTTGGTACAAATACAGGCTTGTTATATTGCAGATTAAAAGAATCGGGAGAAATTGAAATAGTACGACATATTTCAGAAATTCCGGAATCCAAAATAACAGGTCTGCATAAAATGAAGAATAAGTCAGGATTTTATGTTGCAACAGAAAATGATGGCCTATTTAAACTCATGTCTGATGGTGACAATTTTAAAGCTTTAGAAATAACTACCGGGAAGGAGTCCGACTTCATTGGTATACAGGATATTTATGAAGACAGCCAGTCAAATTTATGGTTAAGTTCTTTTGGAAACGGGCTCATTAAAATGAGCTATCCTTTCAATGGGGAGTTAACAAAGGTTAAGCGGTTTAACAAGGCCAGCGGTTTTGTTACTGATAATATTAAAGCTATTTATGAGGACCGCGAAGGAAACCTATGGAGTGGCAATTATGGTCAGGGACTAACATTGATTACACCTAAAACGTTATCTGTTTATACTTTCGATAACCCTTTATACGGTAATAATATTTATTCATTGTGCTCTGATCAGAAATACAGGTGGATAGGGACTGAAAAGGGACTGATAAAAATGGATCACCAGACTGGTAAAGTTGTTAAATTCTACGGTAAAAGCAGTGGATTACCAGAAGATAAAGTTACTTCCATATACAACAACAAAGGAAAAGAGCTTTGGATTGGAACAGGGGAAAATGGCGTTTTCCGCATCGACATTGTAAATGAGAAAATTCTTAAATATCCTATTGAGATTGGAGTACTTGAAAACGCTATAACCATAATAACAGGAGAAGGAGAACAGGTTTGGATCGGCTCACAAAAAGGATTATGGAATATAAATTCAGGTACAAATAAAAAGATCAGGTATTCTATAAACCAGGGGGGATTACCTCATAATTTTATTAACAGTTTATATCTCGACAGAACTGGCAGGTTATGGGTTAGCACTCCTGGAAGTACCCTTGCATACATTAAGGATGAAAAGGTATTTAAGATACCTTTAAATTCTCCTACTGGTAATTTAACATTGGGCCCAATCACTGAAGATGCAGACTCACGGATCTGGGTGGGATCAAACGGGAATGGTATTTTTAGAATAGAGTCCGATTCTATTGTTAATCTTACTGTTAAAGAAGGTCTTGTTTCAAATTATTGTTATTCCCTGATTTGTGATGATCATAAAAACATTTGGGTCGGTCACAAAGGTGGATTAAGTAGAGTAAGAGCAACTGACTTTTCAATTAAACCTATACAGCATATTGAAGGTAAAACTGAAAATTACCAGTTTAATTCCAATGCAATAGCTAAAGATCCACAAGGAAGAATCTTGTTTGGATCCGATAAGGGGATAGTTTCATATAATCCATCAATGGAATATCCCCAACAGGTACCTCCTGTATTAGGAATTACTTTATTTAAGATTAATGATGACGAAAAGGACCTTGAAGGCAAAATAATTCTATCTCCCGGTTATTACAAAATCAGAATTGATTTTTTAGCTATCAGTTTAAAGGAACCGGCACTTGTTACGTATCAGTACAAACTGGAAGGTTATGACCAGTGGTCCGATCTTGTAAAGAATACAAGTGTAATATATAATCACCTGACGGAAGGTAATTATACATTTATCTTGAACGCCCGGAGTGGAGATGGTATAGTATCAGTGAATCCTCTGACCATTAATATAATCATAAAAAAACCGATCTGGAGGAAATGGTGGTTTTATGTCGTAACTATCCTTTTTGTTTTCGTTCTTACTTTATTATATATAAAAAGGCGTGAATATAAATTCCTCGCCGAGAAAAAAATACTTGAAGAAAAAGTCAGGGAACGAACGTACGAAATTCAATCTCAGAAAAATGAAATTGAGTTGCAGCGGGATTTGATTGATGAAAAGAATGCTAATATCACTTCAAGTATAAAGTACGCGAGCCACATACAAAATGCAGTTTTGCCTCCGACAGAACTCATCGATAAATTATTGCCTGACAATTTTATCCTGAGTAAACCAAAAGACATAGTAAGCGGTGACTTTTACTGGCTGTCAGAAAGGGATAATAAGATTGTTTTTACTATAGCTGATTGTACAGGACATGGTGTGCCAGGAGCATTTATGAGTCTCCTGGGCATTACACTATTAAATGAAATAGTAAATAATCAGGGAATCATAAGTTCAGATGCAATTGTCACAGAGTTGCGCGATAGTCTTATCCGATCCCTTAAGCAAAGCAGGAAAGATATTACCACATCAGATGGCTTTGACATTGCATTGTGCGTGCTGGACTATCAACAAAAAAGAATTCAATATACAGGAGGGATGAGTAATCTTGTTTACATTCATGACGGAAACTTAAATGTAATAAGGGCAGATCGTAATTCTGTCTGCGTTGTATATAACAATCTCGATCCTTTTACTATGAAGGAGATTAATTTTGAAAAAGGAGATATGCTTTATCTCTTCTCCGATGGGTATCAGGATCAGTTTGGTGGTGAGCACGACAGAAAATACTTAGTACACCGGTTTTACACTCTGTTGCTAAACATACATAAAATGCCAATGATAAAACAAAAAGAAAGACTGGAAAAAAATCTTAAGGAATGGATGGGAGATAATGTTCAAACCGATGATATTACTGTGATGGGTATCAGGTTGTAGGAAACTAAAGAATAAACCCTAATTTTAGGATCAATTACTTCTCTTTATGAAACATAAATGGTGTAGGAAAATCTATCTTTCCGATGTCAGAAAAGTGAGTCCGGAAAAGTTAAAAACAGTTCTTAGATTTTAAATAATATTACCATGATTAAAAACCCCTTAATCTATTCCATTGTGATACTGTTGTCAGTTGTCATTGGACCTAATGTACTTGCTCAGGAGAATCAGAAATCAGCTTCGAACTCTTTTAAAAGAAAAAATCATGACTATTGATCATGTCGCCATTTGGACGTCACAGCTTGATAAGATGAAGGACTATTACCTTAAGTACTTCAATGGAAGGGCGAATGAAAAGTACCTGAATAAAGAGAGAGATTTTGAAAGTTATTTTATATCATTTGAATCAGGTAGCCGGCTTGAATTAATGCAGATGCCCGGAATACCTCAGAATCTCAATGACACTGTTGAAAAACAATACCAGGGAATTATCCATTTGTCATTCGGTGTGGAAAACATGAATATGGTAAATGAAAAATTAACTGAATTATCAAAAGACGGATTTAAAATATTACGGGGTCCAAGGAAAACCGGGGATGGTTATTGGGAATTTGAAACTCTTGATCCGGACAACAACAGGATTGAAGTATCGGCTATTTTTGTGAAATGAAAGAAATAGCAGCAATTATTCTTGAAAATGATAAAGGAGAGTTCTTACTCTATTTGCGTGATAACAAACCAGATATTCCTTTCCCTGACCACTGGGACCTGATCGGTGGCCATGTCGAAGAAGGAGAGACCCCTGAAGAAGCGCTGGTACGTGAAGCTAAAGAAGAGTTAGACATTGACCTCAGGGAATATACTTTCTACAAAAAGTATGTCTGTCTCACAGGTGATGCTTATGAAAATACTAAATACATCTACTCAGGAAAAATTAATCTTCCAATTGAAGAAATTACACTTCTGGAGGGAGTACGACCCCAATACTTTTCAAGAGACGAGATTCCCAATGTTAAATTTGCAAATATTCTAAAATCAATAGTAATGGAATATATTTTTGATAGTAATCTGAAAGTTAAGCGGTGATATGCCCTTTCTCAATTTGGAAAGAATCCGATATAGAAATTTTGAACATTATCATATTATGTAATAATTCAATTGCAAAACCATGAAAAAATCATTACTGCTTCTTTTAATAATTTTCGGTGCAAAAATTTCCGCTCAAACAATTTCAGTCAAGTCGCCTGATAATAAGATTGAAGTTACCATAGCCAATAACGAAAAACTGATTTATTCAGTTTCATACAATGGAAGAAATATAATAAACCCATCTCAGCTTGGATTTGAATATAAAGATGAACTTGCGATGACTGGCAACTTCATCATTGTTGACCAATCAGTTAAGAATCTCAAGGAGACCTGGATCCCTGTTGTGAAATCGAAACATGCTGAAATTTTAAATAGTTATAATGAACTTCAGTTGATACTGAAAGAAAAATCAGGTCCGATGAGGCTAATGGAATTTTTTGTGCGAGTCTATGATGATGGGGCGGCTTTTCGCTACAAGCTTTCCAGGAGCGCCAAAGCTGGCGACAGACAAATAATTAAAGAATTAACAACATTCAATATCCCGGGTGATCCGAAAGCGTGGATTGTTGAGTATGGCGGATACTCCTCTTCCAACGAAGCTGAGTTTATTGAACATCCTCTCAGTTACCTGAATGAGAAGTCTATAGCCGGGATGCCCATGCTTATGGAATATGGCAATAACTGCTGGGTTGCCATTACTGAAGCAAAGATTGATAATTACGCTGCATTTTATATTGGCACAAATGGTGTTGCTAATCAACTTACTACAAAGCTTGTTCCTGTTCCCGGAGAACCTGAGACAGGTGTCAAAGTGCGTTTTGCGGATGAGGTTTACACTCCATGGCGGGTTCTTATGATAGGAGAAACTCCGGGGACTCTGATAGAATCTGAGATAATCCAGAATTTAAATGATCCTTGTGCAATAAAAGATCCATCCTGGATCAAACCCGGGATCAGTGCCTGGGATCATTGGTGGAGTGGGGAAGTAAAAATGGAGATGCCTGTAATAAAACAATATATTGATCTTGCATCTTCTATGGGATGGCCTTATATGCTGGTCGACTGGCAGTGGTATGGAAAGTTTAATTCTCCTGATGCCGATATCACCAAATGGGCTCCACAGATAAATATACCTGAAATTATTGAATACGCCCTTTCAAGGAATGTTAAGATCATTCTCTGGCTGTATTCCAGCGATGTTAACCGTAATGCAGCATATAAAAAAGCATTCCCATTATACGAGAAATGGGGAGTAGCAGGGATTAAAATCGATTTTATGGACCGCGACGATCAACAAATGGTTAATTGGTACCACGATATAATTAAATGCGCGGCTGAGAATCATCTTATGGTAGATTTTCATGGAGCTTATAAACCTGATGGGATAATCAGGACATGGCCGAATATGATTACCCGCGAGGGTGTTATGGGAAATGAATATTACAAGTTCTCGAATAAAATGAGTCCGGAACATAATGTCAAACTTGCTTTCACTCGTATGCTGGCCGGACAAATGGATTATACGCCAGGCGCTTTCCTGAATGTTACCAGGGAACAATATAAGAACCAGACTCCTGCAGTAGTTTGGAATACTCGTGCTGCTGAGCTCTCAAAGTTCGTGATATACGAAAGCCCCCTTACTGTCGTTTGCGATCATCCCGACAATATCCTTAATCAACCTGGTTCCGACTTTCTTAAAATTGTTCCAACTACCTGGGATGATATTAAATTTATCAGTGGTTATCCGGAGGATTATGTGGCTATCGCCAAGAGAAAGGGAGATACCTGGTTCGTCGGAGTAATGAATAACAGCATCGGGAAAAAGATTGAACTGAACCTCTCCTTTTTGCCTGCAGGAAAGTATGAAGTCGAGTCATGGAACGATACCAAAAATTCTGATAAGGAACCGAAAGAGTTAAAGAAAACCATCATGTCAATTGAATCACCGGGGACTTATAAAGTTACGATGGCCA